>NZ_JBFUKF010000683.1:0-1669 GCF_056400985.1 Mucilaginibacter sp. P4_G9
GTTGCGCAATCCCCCCCCTTTGATCGAAGCATTGAATGAATTGCCGCTGGCCTATATCCATCTGATGAATGGCTTTTTCCTTTAGATAACTACCCTCTATATCCTAAGAATACGGTAGAAACATTCGAAAAAATTAGTAAGCACCTGGTCATCACCAATGGCGGGTTCAATAAAGACAGCGGGGAGGCAGAACTGGAAAAAGGTATCGCTAAAATAATCACTTACGGTTCATTACTTCTAGCCAACCCCGATTTACCTAGACGGTTTGAATTGAATGCTGAGCTGGATGYACCGGACGGAGCTACAATGTATGGTGGGGGAGAAAAGGGATATACAGATTATGCTTTCTTGAAAGATTGATCCTGAAGCTACCTTTCACGAAGTGGCAAATTGGAGTGTTTTTTTAAGGACATAATTAACGGATGTTATTAAAACTTTAAGCCTCTCGTCTACATGGCGTGGGGTCTTTAAAGATCGATCTCAATGCCTCTTATTAATCATTACGGGCCATGTATAAGAGGTATAATGAAATTACACTTAGCATAAAGACTATGACAACGAAAGAAAAACCCGCTTACGAGCAAAATTACACAGAAGAAGAACGAAAACTTGCTGACCATATCACCGGGCTGGAAAAATCAGCCCTTGACAAATGGTTCAATGGTGACACTTCTGGTTATGAGCAACTTTGGTCTAAGCGCAGCTTCATTTATTTTGATGCAGTCGTTACGGAACGAGTGGACGATCACGCCACCATTGTTACGTTTTTGGGAACGGTCAAAGGCAAGTTGTTTGCCGACTCCTATGATTTCCGCAGTCCTCGTGTACAAATAGGTCAGGACATAGCTGTGCTTACCTTTCAGGTTTTTGCTAAAACTACTCTAATAGATATGGATATAATTGCATAGAAGTATATCAAAAAGAAGCGGATAACGAATGGCGGGTAATTCATTCTACCTGGTCATTTATCCGACCGATGGATAAGAAATTCAGCGAAGAAAAAAGTGTTTTATAAGTCTTTAAACTTATAAAAGCCTCCAAGTACTATAGGGAACTAATCCTCCGATTACCAACCCGCAAGTATTATCGAACTCAAAAATAGCCTACTCAATGGAATCGGGGCTGCTTTTGCCGAAAATTAGAATTATGACCACATATTTTTAGAAATCCTCGAACTCTTTTTTATTTCATCAAAATTCAACATAACAAATTGTTAATAAGTCTGTTGTGGTGTAAAGTAGAACAGGCGTTCTCCATTGAACGCCTGCTTAAGTGACCTGGGAGAGGATCGAACTCTCGACCCACTGATTAAGAGATAGAGGGCATTACTGCCTTTCCAAGTATATTAAAGCCATTTTAAGCCTTGTACAATGATTTTGTACAAAGTATGTACAAACCACTAGCCTTGTTAATAAAATAATGAACTGAATTGTTAATAAAATAGATTCCTTTATAAATTGCCTTCATCGGCAAATGAATAGTATCCATCCTTCGTTACAATGATATGATCTTGAACTTCAATTTCCAAAACTTTTCCTGCTTCCCTTATTCTTTTTGTTAAAGTTAAATCCTGAACACTTGGCTTCACGTTTCCTGATGGGTGATTGTGTGCTAATATTATAGCTGTAGCACAACTTAACAATCCCGATGCGAATACTAACTTCATATC
>NZ_JBFUKF010000684.1:0-1669 GCF_056400985.1 Mucilaginibacter sp. P4_G9
CCGTAATACTTAGCGGTAGACGCATATAAAAACTGAAGATCTAGTGTTTCTTTCAGCTTTCGGTATATATTGTCTGCCGGAACACGGTCGGACAATTGGAAATTGGTAAAGAGTTTCTCTTGATAGTGCTTCTTTCCTTGCATGACGTTAAGATACTAAAAATCAATATCTTAACATAAATTATTGCGAAATAGTTGACGAGTTGTGCAACAGCCACGTGTCGCGTGTGCCCCTCCAGCTACCGCAAGGGTTTTTCTCAGCTCCAGCTACCGCAAGGGTTTTTCATCAACTACCGCAAGCGTTTTTCGCTGCCGCGAGGCTCCAGCCTTGTGGCCCGCATGCTGAGTATTGAATATGCAAATCCCGGATGTTTTTTCATCCGGGATTTTTTGTATCTAAAATGTCGCGTTAAGGATTGGCGTGGATACCGGCCATTGCGCTTAAGGCCTGCAGGCGTATGAACAGAAAGCCTGGCCCCCGCTTCTACCAGCGGGGGAAACGCCCAAATATGTACATTAATCCTTACAGGGTAACTTAAAGCTAAAGGTACTCCCCTGGCCAATGGTGCTATCAAACCAAAGTTCGCCGTTTTGGCGTTTAACAATTTCGTTGCAGATATACAGGCCTATGCCTAAGCCGGGGGCGCGGTAAACATCATTAACCTGGTAAAAGCGTTCAAATATATAGGCTTGCTGTTCTTTGGGGATTCCCTGGCCAAAATCCTGGATGCTGCAGGTTAAATATTCGCAATCGCAGGTGAGCGAGATATAAACCTTATCGGCAGCAGGCGAATATTTAACTGCATTGTCAATTAAATTGGTTAGCAATTGTATGTAGCGGTTACGGTCGGCAAAAAACTTGCACGCATGATTTTCTTTGATGATAAGCCGGTGCGAGGGGAATATTAACTGTAAATCGCTTACTACTTCGGCAAGCAGCACATTAACTTCAAATTCGCTTTCGTTAAAGGTAAGTTTGCCCGATTCGATGCGCGAAATATCTAACAAATCCTGCACCAGGTTATCCAAACGGGCTATTTGCACGCGCATCCGGCTTAAAAAGCGCTGTGCCCGCGGATCGTTAACTGTTTCAGACCGGCTCAGCAATTGCTCGTAGCCCTTTATTGAAGTAATGGGCGTACGTAATTCATGACTAACCGTACTTATAAAGCCATCCTTTTGTATCTCGAGGTGCTTTTGCCTGGTGATATCGGTACATGAACCTACCAGGCCTATAAATTCGCCACCCGGCAAATGCCTGGGCGTACCCGATGCAATTACCCACCGTACCGAACTATCTTTAAAACAGATGCGGTAATCGATATGGTAAGCTTCCTGTAACAAATGTGCCTTATCATAAGCTTCGGCAACGCGCTGGCGGTCGTCGGGGTGAATTACGTTTAACCAGGTATCATTCAAACTATCCGAAGTAAATGCCGATGTCCACTCCTTCCATTTTTGATTTACATAAACTAATTTCCCCGATGCATCCGACATCCATAGCGCGGTAGGTGATGCCGTGGTTAAGGTCTCTAAAAGTGAATCCGTTTCGTCGCGGGCTTTTTGAAGCTCTATTTGCTGCGTAATATCCATCATTGAACCTACCATCCGTACCGCCTTATCTTCTGTAAATATAGTATAACCCCTATCCAGGATGTTTGCGTACGAAC
>NZ_JBFUKF010000685.1:0-1665 GCF_056400985.1 Mucilaginibacter sp. P4_G9
GAATAAGTAACTATTCCGTTATTGGCTTGACGAATTACCATATTTTTTTGTTGGGCCAACTGACCATTATGTTTTGAGTCAAGTACTATCTGTTGGCCGCTGGAAAGTGTCAGTGTAGCCTTGTTAMCTATTGGTGCAATATCATTGTGCTGAATATGTACTATTTGTTGGGGTTTAGGCTGATGCAATAACAGATAGCCCCCAAAAGATAGCGCTAACGTGATGGATGCAGCTACAGCAATTCGTGGCCAAATATTTATTTTTTTAACCGGCTTTATTTCTGAATCTATAAAATCATCAATATTCAATTTCATTGATGATTTTAACCGGTCCTTTTGCTTTTCATCTAATAAAGCAATCACATCTACATCGGCCATAAAAAAGGTGTAATAGGCATGGAGGAAGTCTTCTTCTTCCTTGGTTGCATTGCCTTCAAGGTAGTTAGTAAGAATTACTAAAAACAGCTCTTTTGTCATCGGTTTATAAATATTGGTATATACATGAGACATTAAGTAAGAAAAATCCCACATGGAAAAAAAATATTTTTTATCCCCTTTTGATGTTTCTGTTTTTTGAGGCTGGAGCGCCAATAAACAGAAAACTCACATCACTTTATAGGTTATCAAACAAAGGAAATTCTTAGCAATTAACGGAGTGAAATAAGAAGAATGGCAATAGATGCCAGTGAACTTCTGAGCAGAGTTAAAGCTCTTGTAAGTTGATTTTGCACAGTTTTTCGGGAAATATTGAGTTGTTGGGCAATTTCAAGGGTCGACAAATCCTCGTGGAAACGCATTTCATATATTAGTTTCTGAGCAGGCGCCATGGATTTAACCAGCAACTCATAGGATTTGACCAGTTCTTTTTGCAATATTAGTGCATCAGCTTCGGAACAGAATGCCCTTGCCTCCAGAACTAAATCAGAAATACAAATAAACCGACTTTCTTTTTTCAGGAACCTGAATATATTATTGCGGACCGAGCTAAACAAATAGGCTTCAAGATTTTCAATGAGATTCGTTTCACGATGGGTCCATAGGTAGATAAACACTTCCTGGGTAATATCTTTTGCGACATCAGCATCGTTTAGTTTTTTAAATGCCTGAGAATATACACTATTCCAATGTCTTTCATACAGTTCAGTAAACGCCGTTCTGTCGCTTCTTCTTACTAAAACGAGCAATTCCTTATCAGTATATCCATCATATCCGGACATTGGGCTTCTTTAAATTAGGGTTAAATTGGTTTTGAAATTAATATTAAAGCTACGCAATTGTAACGAAAATGTTATAATAATTTACACACTGTAACTATTTATGTATAGCAATCAGAAGTTAACTCATCCTTTTCCCTTCTATGGCAGTTCATACTTTATGTTTGCTAACATTTGTAGCGCCAAAACAAAAACGATCTTTTACCCAGTAAAATTAATGCAATATCAAATATTTTGGTTTGTTTTTTTGGCTGAGCAAATACGTGGTAACAACAGTAAAAGAACAATATCAGTTTTCTCGTTACTTCACCCATACCAACTTCACRAGCCCCAACAAACCAGACGGCGGCAATTTTGATTTGGCATTGTAAAATGGGATGGTGGAATAGGTTATTTTTCGCTTCACATCAGCCTGCTGGTCTCCAATTAATCTGTTTACCCAAAGATTAGTG
>NZ_JBFUKF010000686.1:0-1660 GCF_056400985.1 Mucilaginibacter sp. P4_G9
GGGCTGTACCGTAAATGCCGCGGCATTAAATTCGGTGGTATCGCCTTTTATTTTAACGGCAGCAACCTTCGCCTTTATAATTACTTCTTTAAGCAGTTGGGTTTTAAGTATCATGCCGATACTTCCAAAGTTATGGGTAGAATGTGCCGAATCGAGTGTAAAGCGCTCCACAAAATCGGCATAGCCGGAGTAGCTTACCAGCAGGATGAATTTGCCTTTTTTAAGATTATCCATTGCAAACTGCCCCTCGCTTACCCTGGTAAATTTTTGCAGGATAGAATCTTTGGCGTTTAAAACAGCAACTGTGGCATTGGTGAGTTTTGAGTTTGATGCCGTATCGGCAACCGAACCTTTAATAGAATAGGTATTTTGCGCAAAAACGGAGACTGTACTTAAGCAAAATATTATTAGTGCAGTAATTGTGATTTTCATAAGGTAGTTTATGGAAACCAAGATATAACTAAGTTCTTAGTAATCAAAGAGGTTTAACACTTGCCTAATGAAATTTAACATTTGAGGCCGAAAATTTAACATTTAAGTTTTTTTATCACACCATAAGTAATTGATTATCTGAACATTGAATTTTATTGCCAATTGATGTAAAATTTAAGCGACAAAGTGATTTTACCTGTCAAATAAACAATTATGCAAGTAAAAAAAATATTAAAGTATGGTTATAGCTGCGTATCAATAAAAATTATAAGGTATCTACTGCCCGCTATTTTTTTTATAAGCCACCCAAACATAAAACGGAACACTGATCATCAGCAATAAAAACCCATAATAAACGGCTTCCTTACCGGTACCGGCAATGTTCCATAATGCATAGCTAAATGCTATCATAGCCAAAACTACAGCGCCTAACCAGCCATCTGCCTGTTTGTTTTTTACCCGGATTATGAGGTAAGATGCAGCCGATAGCAGGTAAGGAATAAGCATTGATAACAATGAAAGCAATAACAGGAATCTGAATTGCTCTACAAATCCTTTAGTATAGTTCATGCTCATAAAAATAGAAACCAAAGTACTGCTAAGCAGGATGCCCATATAAGGTACTCCCTTTTTATTTTGTTTACTAAATATAGCAGGGAACAACTTGTCCCTGGCTACGGCAAAAGGCATTTGGCCCTGCATCAGTGTCCACCCGTTAAGGGCGCCAAACGCTGCAATAGCAACGCCGGCGCTCACCCAGTACCTAATGTTATTGCCGTAAATTATTGCAGCGGCATCGGCATAAGGTGTTTGCGACTTCTCTAACAGGGCGGCAGGTATCAGCCCCATTACGCTTACGCTACCTAAAATATATACCAGTGTGGCAATCATCAATCCCAGCAATGTAGCACGGGGTATCGTTTTTTCCGGGTTTTCAACACTTCCGGCCGGTATAGTAGCACATTCAATTCCTATAAACGAAAACAGTGTCATGGCCGCGGTGGTGCTAATTGCGCTGTAAGTAGTTGTACCGCTGCTGTTAAATGGAGAAAAATTTTTAGCCTGTAAAAAAAACAGTCCCCCAAATGCTACAAGTACTAACGGCAAAATTTTAAGTATGGTAGTAACCAGCTGCCATTTTCCGCTGGTGACAATACCCCGGGTGTTGATGTAAGTAAGCAGCCAGATAGCGCACAACCCTGTTAATACGGCAGGAAGACCACTTGCC
>NZ_JBFUKF010000687.1:0-1659 GCF_056400985.1 Mucilaginibacter sp. P4_G9
TAGTCTGGTTATCACCTACGTTTACTCCTTCGGCCTGCATTTGAGCTGCGGAAGGAATTTCGGGAAGGTGATGGTTTTTGTCGATATACGTTTTCAGAGCGTACAGCGGAGTGAGCCGGTAAGAAGGAGCGAAAACAAAATCTGCGCCGGTTGTATTTACCACAATTTGATTAGCACGAATATTACCGGCAACATCCAACTTATATCCAGCGTTTGCCTGGGTAGTTTTACCAATAAGCACGTTACCATTGCTCCTAATTCTTAATTTTTCAGTAATAGATCCTCCTCCGGGAGCAGTTGAAAAAACCATTTCAGAGGCATCCAGATAATACCCATTGGGTTGCACCATTTTAATATTACCTAAATTAAAGTTATTGTTTAGGTTTTCCTCCCTAAAAGTTAAACTCAGACCGGCGTAGTCAAGTTCTGCGCCGGTGTTCGGGTTTGGATTACTTCCTCCTGCCAATGTAAGTTTTGATGTCGGATTGGTGGTTCCTATGCCTAAATTGCCCATTATATTTGTATTACCACCATTATCAATGGTTACAACCGGTGCGGGGTATGTGCTACCGCTATTAGGGATAAACCGCCAACCGCCGCCCCAGCCGACCATATCAAGCGTTCCGAAATTGCTGTTAGGAAACATTGCCACGTTTGAAGAAGTGGCCGGTTGGGGATATGGACTACTAAAACTCAAATACGGCGTTTGAACTTGAACATTTCCCTGCATGGCAAGATTTCCTGTCAATGTGCCCCCAGTTAAAGGTAAATACTGGCTATAGCTACGAAAGCTTAATGTAAAAACAAGAAGAGTAGTCAATAGCAGGGCTTTGTTTTTAAGATTGTATTTCATTTAAATTATATTAGGGATTCTGGTTCTCAATTCTCTCGGTTATTATCTGTAAATGTCAACTCACTTTTAAGGGTATTAGCCGGTTCGTCTCGTTAGGTTGAGATCACAATATTTTTGTTCAAACCGCTAATTGATATATCCCACTCATGATTCCACGGGAATCTAAAAGCTGGAAATAAATAAAACCGTACTAAAAAGGCTATTTATTTAATTATGACTGCGTAGGGAGTAGATATTGGATGGTATTATTTTCATTTAGTTGTGATTGTTTAAGTGCTACTAAACTAATAACTGAAAATCATATCTCAAAAGAATTAATAATAAATCTTTCGGCGAAAGAAAATACTTAATAAAATCCCCCTTGGCCCAAGTCTTGTGTGTTGGGGCAGTGTGGTGGCTGACTTGTGACTTTTTAGATTGAAAATCACAAGTCATCTGCGCGTATTTTCCGCACACAAAACTTGCACTAAGATGGGTGCACAGCGAAGACCTGTTTTCTGAACGACTTAAAAATGTAAATAAATATGCGGTCCTTTAGAGAAGCTAAATACCTTCTTACAAAAAATTAATTTTAACATTCGCTAAGGTTTTGCAACCCCATGCGACTAATTGTATAAATATCATTAATTGAAAGAGCAGTTTATTTTATTAATAACCAAGGTATTTGGGGTGATGACCGAGGTAGAACGAAGGATGAAAAAGGGGAAAGAATTTCTGAGTTCCATTGGTACCTGGAAGGTATTCGGGAGGGAGATCTTAAGTGGACTAAGAGGGCAGGAGAGTGGTGCGAGGGGGCAGGCAACGGT
>NZ_JBFUKF010000688.1:0-1659 GCF_056400985.1 Mucilaginibacter sp. P4_G9
CTTTGCTAACAGAAGTTGCAGATTAAGGCTCAAAATGCATAATTTTGGGCAAAAGTATAAATTGTAAAAATGGCCCAATACCAACTGTTATTGCCAAAAATGGGAGAAAGCGTTGCAGAAGCAACCGTAATTAAATGGAATAAAAATCCAGGAGATCGCGTTGATGCCGACGAAGCAGTAATGGAAATTGCTACAGACAAAGTTGACTCTGATGTGCCTTCTCCTGTATCTGGTAAATTGGTACAACAACTTTACCAGGTTGATGATGTAGTACAGGTAGGAGCAATAATTGCAATTATAGAAACTGAAGAACAAGAGGCAACTCCTGTGTCAGAAGTACATCCGGCCCCCCCGGTAGAGGAACCCTCATTAGTGCAACACACTAACATAGAWGAACAAAACCCGGTTGTGGAACATATTCCCGCTGAGGAGGCCCCTGCATCAATAGAAGCGCAACCCGAACAACAAACACCCGTTGCTGAAACCCCCGAAGTAACTGAAGAAACACCGGCAATTGCGGTGCCGGCAGATATTCCTGGCATTAGTCAACTCGAACAAAAAAGTGCTTCGGTTTATGAGCAGGCATTTAAAAGTGAAGGAAGGTTTTATTCACCTCTTGTACGCAATATTGCGAGCCAGGAAGGTATCGGTATTAATGAACTTGATAGTATCCCGGGAACTGGTTCGGAAGGCCGCCTTACCAAAGATGATCTGTTAAGTTATATTGAGTATAAGCAAACACCGGCTGGTCAAAAAACTCAATCAGCTGTACAGCACCCTGCGTGGAGCGCGCCGGTTATCAGTGAAAATGGTTCTGTTGAAGCAACAAGTGTTGCAGTACCCGCAAGTGAGCCGGCAACAGCTCCAATACCAGAAGCGCCAAAAGCTGCAACGCCGGCAGAAAAACCAGCAGTAAGTGAACCTTCATCGGTAAGCTCAGTTTCGGGTAGTGATGAAATAATTGAAATGGACAGGATGCGCCGCCTTATTGCCGATCATATGGTGATGAGCAAGCATACCTCGCCACATGTTACCTCGTTTGTTGAAGCCGATGTAACCAGCCTGGTGCTATGGCGCGAAAAGATAAAGAATAGCTTTGAAAAACGTGAAGGCGAAAAAATAACCTTCACCCCGATATTTATTGAAGCTGTAGTTAAAGCGATCAGGGATTTTCCAATGATCAATATTACCGTTAACGGCACACAGATCATTAAAAAGGCTAATATCAATATTAGTATGGCAACAGCACTGCCAAGTGGTAACCTTATTGTACCTGTAATTAAAAAAGCCGATCAACTAAACCTGCTTGGGATAACCAAGGCAGTAAATGATCTCGCAAACCGGGCCCGGATTGGAAAACTACTGCCGGATGATGTACGGGATGGTACCTTTACTATCACCAACGTAGGTTCGTTTGGCAATTTGATGGGTACGCCTATTATTAATCAGCCGCAGGTAGCTATCCTGGCAGTAGGTGCTATCAAGAAAAAACCGGCTGTAATTGAAACCCCTGAGGGTGATGTTATCGCAATCCGTCACATGATGTTCTTGTCGTTATCATATGATCACCGTGTGGTTGATGGTGCGCTGGGCGGATCATTTGTTCGGCGCGTTGCTGATTACCTGGAGAAATGGGATTTGAACAGGACGATATAATCC
>NZ_JBFUKF010000689.1:0-1646 GCF_056400985.1 Mucilaginibacter sp. P4_G9
AGCTTAAAAAAGTGGGTTTGTTGCTGAAAATAACCGAGGCCCAACCCCAGAGTATTCCCTAATAACAATCCCAATCCAATCAGGTATGTCGCGTTAAATAAAAATACTTTTTGAATATTCCAGTTGGTTGCACCCATGGCCTTAAACATACCTATCATGGCGGTACGCTCTAATATCATAATAAGCAGGGCAGATATCATATTGATAACGGCAACAATAACCATAAGCACCAGCATCACTACCGAGTTAACATCCAACAAGTTAAGCCACTCAAATATAGTTGGATAATCCTCCATCACCGTATGCGATTTTAACTTCACCGGCAAAATATTGTTAAGCCTATCTGCTGCATAATCAACTTGGTCAAAATCGGCTACCCGCAGCTCATATTGCCCTATTTCACCGGGTTTCCAATCGTTAAGACGATTAATTAATGATAAAGCACCAATAACAAATGTTTTATCTACTTCCTCAACCTCGATGTTAAAAATGCCTTTTATTTTAAACTGGCGCTTACGCAATGGTTCCTGTACAAAATACATCAGCAGTTTATCGCCTACTTTTAGTTTTAACCGATTGGCAGTTTCCTGCGATAGCATGATCTCCTTTTGGGCTTCAACAGAATCTTTAAAGTCGATCACATCGCCGGCCACCATCATCTTTTTAAAGTAACTAAAGTCGTAAGTTTTATCAACGCCCTTTAGTACAACCCCTTCAATTTCATTATTGGCTTTAATAATTCCTGGCTTGGTGGCTGTTGCCATTACGTGCGTAATTAGCGGACTTTTAAGCGCCCGTTTTACAAAAGCATCATCATAAGTAATGGGCGAACTATCGTATGAACTGTTTAGGTCGAACTTCACCACCCGGATATCCCCGGCAAAACCCCGAACTTTTTCGCGAATCTCACGTTTAAATCCTTTTACAATGGCTAATGATAATATCATCACCCCTAAACCCAACATAATGCCAATAATGGCAATACGCACAATCAGTTTTGAAAATGTGCGCTTTGACTTGAATGTTATACGGGCTGATATAAAGGAGGCGAAACTCAATGCAGAATGATTTTTAGTACCTTCGCAAATATGCGGTTTTGCTATTAAACCTGCTACTTTTTAAATTGTTTCAATACAATATTTTATGAAGATTATCCCTGTTTTTTTACAAAGCGCTTTAATTGTGACCCTTACTGTATACGCAGCCTGCGGCAGCCCGGCTATCAGCACAAATACACCGCCGAAGACAGGCAGAGCTAACAATAAAATTAATACAGAAATAATTACCGGCGCCGATCAAATTCCGCAGTATATTGACTATCTTAAGGGAAAAAATATTGGAATGGTTGTTAATCAAACTTCAGTTATTGGCAAAACCTTTACCTCCAGTGTTGATAGTTTGTTAAAACGGGGCATCAGCATCAAAAAAGTCTTCGGGCCCGAACATGGCTTCCGCGGCAATGCCAGTAACGGCGCCGTAGTTAATGATGCTATAGATACCAAAACCGGCCTTCCGGTAATATCCCTGTACGGCAATAAACATTACAAGCCGACAGCCGATGATCTTAAAAATATCGACCTGATGGTATTTGATATCCAGGACGTTGGAGCAAGGTTTTACACCTATATATCCACCCTGCATTATGT
>NZ_JBFUKF010000690.1:0-1645 GCF_056400985.1 Mucilaginibacter sp. P4_G9
CTTCAGCCCTCACCCAGAACTCCCTTGCATCATCCCCCGGGAACACCGGGCGATCCTTTTGGGACTGGTGCTTGAAGATGGCATTCCGCTTGCGGATCACTTCTTCAGGAGATAAAGGCACCGACATTTCAATCTCGTAAGTTTCAAACTCGTGCCATGCGCCGCGGTACATCCACAGCCAGCAATCCTTCACCCAATCCTCGGTAGCTTTCAGGCGGTTCAAAGCAGCCAGAATAATGTTGAAACAAACCAGGTGAGTACCGTTTGGATCAGCAAAATCGCCGGCAGCAAAAATCTGGTGCGGCTTTATTTTCTGCAGCAGCTCCATGGTTAACAAAATATCTTCCTCGCCYACYGTGTTCTTCTTGGTTTTACCCGTTTCRTAAAAAGGCAAAGCCATAAAGTGGATATGGTCATCGGGCAAACCCGCGTAACGTGCACCCGAGATGGCTTCTGTTTTGCGGATAAAACCTTTCACATTGCGGATYTCGCGGGTATCAAYCTGGTTAGGCTGCTTCTGCGGGAAAAAGGCACGCATCTCCTCRTATAAGGAGCTCAAATGACCGCTATCCTCGCCGATGCTGTTGGTAAAATCAATAGCAAACTCCATGTAACGCAAYACATCATCATCCCAAACAGCGGTATTGCCCGATGTYTGGTAAGCTACGTGCACATCATGCCCCTGGTCAACCAGGCGGATAAARGTACCGCCCATGGARATCACATCATCATCCGGGTGYGGRGAGAAAATGATGGAACGTTTTTTGGCAGGCAAAGCCCTTTCCGGCCTTTGTGAATCATCCGCATCCGGCTTGCCGCCCGGCCAGCCGGTAATGGTATGCTGGATCTGGTTAAAAATATCAATGTTGATGTTATAAACCGGTCCCTGCTCTACCGCTAACTGCGCCATACCATGGTTATTATAATCTTCTTCGGTGAGTTTCAATACCGGTTTGCCRATGGTATCRGCCAGCCAGATCACCGCTTTTTTCTTYAATACTTTATCATCCCATGAACAATCTTTTACCAGCCATGGGGTATCAAARCGGGTTAGYTCAGAAGCSGCGGCCGCATCCAGTACAAACTCCACATGCTGGGATAGCTGCAGGTAGGTAGCYGGTACCTCGCCSGAGATCTCACCTTCCACCGCTTTTTTAATAATAGGKGCTTTCTTGGCGCTCCAGGCCATCAGGATGATCTCGCGGGCTTTAAAAATGGTGCCRATACCCATGGTGATGGCTTTGGTAGGCACATTGGCCTTRCCCCCAAAATCRCGGGAAGCATCATTRCGGGTCAAATCATCCAAAGTAACCAGGCGGGTACCCGAGTTGGGTGCCGATCCCGGCTCGTTAAAGCCGATGTGGCCGGTACGGCCAATGCCCAGGATCTGCAGGTCAAGGCCGCCTAATTCCTCAATCTGGTGCTCATAAGCCAGGCAGAAAGCCACCACGGCATCTTTATCCAGGGTTCCATCCGGGATGTGCACCTGGGCAGGCTCAATATCCACATGACTAAACAAATTCTCGTACATGAAAGTAACATAGCTTTGGGCCGCATCGGGCTTCATGGGATAGTATTCATCAAGGTTAAAAGTGATGACATTTTTAAATGATAAACCATCTTCCTTATGCAGGCGCACCAGTTC
>NZ_JBFUKF010000691.1:0-1640 GCF_056400985.1 Mucilaginibacter sp. P4_G9
AGGTAACAGAGATCATACATGATTCGGTACCGCTTTACCAGAAATCCTCTGTAGATGAATTTTACATAGACCTTACCGGAATGGACCGCTTTTATGACTGTTATCAAATAGCGTGTAACCTGCGCCAAAGGGTGATCAGGGAAACGGGCCTGCCTATCTCCTTTGGCATGGCATCGGGCAAAACGGTGGCTAAAATGGCTACCAACGCGGCTAAACCTAATGGGCAGCTGTTTATTAAACATGGCGAGGAGCTTCAATTTCTGGCGCCGCTGCCCATCAGTAAAATTCCAGGTCTTGGTGAAAGCACCAGTCAAAAATTGTATCAATATGGTATGGAAAAAATTGGCGATCTGCAACGTATTAATATTCGTTTCCTGGAAGCTGTTTTTGGTAAAATGGGCATTTTCATTTGGGAAAAGGCACATGGAATAGACCATAGTGAGATCATACCGCATTGCGACCGTAAATCCATATCAACAGAACATACCTTTGGCGTAAATGTTAACGATCAGCGTACATTGGAAACTATCCTGGTATCTATGACCGAAGAATTATCCTCCAAACTGCGCAGGGAAAACAAACTGGCATCGTGCCTGGCTATCAAGATCCGTTATGCCAACTTTGAAACCCATACACAACAGCAAAAAATTGCCTTAACCGCTGCCGAACATATTTTATTACCCGGGATTAAAAACCTGCTCAAAAAAGCCTGGAACCAACACCGGCCTATCCGATTGATAGGAGTAAGGCTCAGTAACCTTGCCAGCGGCCGTTACCAGATCAACCTGTTTGAGGATAACGAGGAACGCATCCGCCTTTACCAGGCCATGGATAATATCAATTTTAAATTTGGCGATAAAACTGTTTGCCGTGCAGCAGGTATGGAAATAGGGACCAGGAACTTTAATCCATTTTTGAAAGATTGAGCCTTGCCGGATGTAGGGTGTTTTGTTGGATGTTTTTTAGATTTTTGGTATATTTGTATATAAAACAAACCGGGCGATTATCTTAAAGGATAATTGCCCGGTTTATTTTAAAATAAAAAGCCTTGAAAAATTCATAGTAGTTAATCAATTGTTTGATTATTAATGAATTAAGTATTATTAAGCCAGTGTTGAAGGATACTCAAAAGAGTTTTAAAGGGTACTGGTGAGGTGATTCACAGATGCACGAAAGGTGTGTCAAGGGTGCATCAAAAGTACAGGAATTGCCATCAGGGAATATTTAAAAAGTTTTCATCCTGAGCGTCTTTTACAAAAAGTTTTTAGCAGGTTAATTTCGCGTGTTTGTGTTATGGTGCAGGTTTAATTTTACCATTGGTCAAAGCTTTATAACCGTTGGTCAAACTAATTTTACAGCGCTGGCTCCAGTTGCTTCTTTTGATAAAAAAAGAAAAAATGGAAACAACACAACGCCAAACTTACCTCGACTGGTTAAGAGTCTTATCCATACTGGGTGTATTATTTTTTCATTCGGCTATGCCTTACGTGGCCGAAGACAGCTGGCATATAAAAAATGCCGAGACCAGCAATCTGATGATGGAATCAAATCACTTTTTGCACCTTTTTCGCATGCCGCTGCTCTTTTTTATTTCTGGTACCGTGAGTTACTACATGATGCAGCGGCGATCTACTCTTACT
>NZ_JBFUKF010000692.1:0-1640 GCF_056400985.1 Mucilaginibacter sp. P4_G9
GTGTTCAGATTGGTCGACTTTATATTGACGGTGGGCATTGGAGCAGTGATATCCGTTGCTGTATCCGATAAGAAGCAGCGAATTGGCGACATGGTAGCAGGCACCACAGTGGTTAAAACCACACCCAAAACAAACCTGAACGAATTGTTTTTTAATTACCAGGACGAGGAGGGGTATGAGCCTGTATTTAGCGGCGTTAGCGAGCTGAAAGACTCGGACATGACCCTCATATACGAGGTGATAACCAATTTTAAAGCAACCGGTAACAGCAGCCTGATTTATAATATGGCCGTGCAGGTAAAAAATCATTTAGGTATCGAAATTCCGTCGGGAATGAATGAGTACGATTTTTTACAAACCGTTGTTAAAGACTATAGCTATATAGTTTCAAGGCAGGGCGTTTAATTGCAGTACAAGGTATACATTTTATAGATGTAAGCTACCAACATAATATTCCCGGTTATCAAATACAATGTTTTGGTAACAAACTGCTTTTTATCAAAATTAAGCCTATTTCTCAGTACTACAAATAGGATCGTAATAATCAGTGGAATGGTAGCGGGATATAGCGTCAAACTTTCATGCAGGTTACCTTTTAGCAGGGCGATGACGGAGCGCTGAAAGCCGCAACCAGGGCAATCAATATCGGTTAATTTTTTAAACGGACAAGGTATTAAATGATTATGCAGCCATTCAATAAATATGAAATGGCTGCATAATAAAGTATAACAATGCATAGTTATGCCTGTGGATCAAATGGTTTTTGGTAATCGCCAGAACCAAAACGGTTGTTCATATTTGCTTCTTTTGCTGACGGGCCTAAATATACCGAATCGCCAAAACCTAATATCATTATAAATATAGGGTGTAAAAGTATCATCCCAACCGTAAAGCCTTCGCTTTTACCAAAGCTTTTGCATAACAGGTTGCAAACCCATATTAAGAAGATGAAATTTATGCATGGGCATATCATTAAAAGGAACCACCAAATAGGTTTTCCCACAATTTCGCATAGCACAATATAATTATAAAAAGGTATTAATACAGCCCAACCCGGTTTACCTGCTTTGGTAAATACTTTCCATGCGGCAACGGCACATAATATTAAAACGAGAAGTTCAACGATCAGCACTCCTTTGAAAGCGCCATTAAATGCGGAATTTGGATAATTTTCCATTTTTTAAAAAAAGGTTTAGTTAATAGTTTATTTATGTTTTTGCTTATTGCAAAGTATAAATTTTTTAAATAAAAGTCATATAACTTATCATATTTATTACAAAGCTTCAATGGTTTATTATTTTTAATTTTGATCTGATGCAAAGAGAGCAAATTTCTGTATTTGATATGTTTAAAATAGGCATAGGCCCGTCAAGCTCACATACGCTTGGTCCATGGCGTGCCGCGCAGCAATTTGTGCAATCGCTTGAACAGCATAGAGTGTTGGATTTGGTTGAACAGGTAAAAATCCTGCTTTACGGCTCCCTTGCCAAAACAGGCAGAGGGCATGGTACGGATATCGCCCTCCTGTTGGGCCTTAGCGGCGATGATCCGGTAACTTTTGAGGTAGACCAGATTACGCCCAAAATTGATCATATAACCCTATCGCATCAATTGATATTGGGTGGGACAAAGCCGATTGT
>NZ_JBFUKF010000693.1:0-1631 GCF_056400985.1 Mucilaginibacter sp. P4_G9
TTTCATCCCAGCTCATCCATACAAACAAGGCCTTGCCTACAATATGATCTTCGGGCACAAAACCCCAAAAACGTGAATCTAATGAATTATGACGATTATCGCCCATCATCCAATAGTAACCCATTTTAAACGTATAGGTATTTGTTTTTTTGCCGTTTATGCTTATACTGTTCCCGTTAACCTGCAGTTTGTTATTTTCATATACCTCGATGGCCCGGCGATAAATGGGCAACGTAAGGGTATCCAGTTTCATTGTCCATCCCTTTTTTGGTATAATGATGGGGCCAAGGTTATCTACATTCCACCTGTGATTAGGATCGTGCGGAAATACCTCAGGATCATAAACACCCCTAAATTGTATATCTGGCCTTACATACCTGATATGTGGGGCTTTCTTTAAAGCAAGTGCCGACTTCCTTGTCATATTTACCATGTAATCAACATCGGTAAATGCCTGAATATCCGACAAATGAAGATCATGTTGCAATTTAGGACTTATGGAGTTTTTATCAGCATTAACCATATACTGCATTTCGCCATGCGGCGGCGTAATGGCAGGTTTACCATTCACATATACCTGTGCACTAACCAGGCTTATTGTATCGCCGGGAGTTGCCTGGCAGCGTTTGATATAGTTTTCCTGTTTATCAACCGGCCTGTAATAGGGCGAGTCGACTTCCATTGGATAATTAAAAACCACAACATCACCYTTTTTAATATCACTTAARCCCGGCAGCCTAAAGTAGGGTAGTTTTAAACCATTCCAGTAGGATTTTGTACCTATGTATGGCAGTTTATTATGTGCAAAAGGAAATGATACCGGCGTAATGGGCAGGCGGGGGCCGTAACTAAACTTACTTACAAACAGATAATCGCCAATCATAAGCGAACTTTCCATTGATGCCGACGGAATAGTATAGGCCTCGATAAAAAATATACGGATGATGGTTGCTGCCAATACCGCAAAAAAAATAGCCTCTGTCCATTCCCGTACCGATGATTTATGCAGGATGGATTGATATTTTTCATAAAACTCATTACTTGCAGACTGGCCCAGGTAATGGGTATTTTTATCAAATCCCCACATTGGCAAAAAAACAAATGGCAAAATGATAGCCCCAACTATATGGATCATTCTTGTTTTACCGAATGATTTAATGAAATCGATAACTATACCAACCCCAATTATGATATATATACCCGGAATAAAACATAGCAAAAGCCACCATAGCGGCCTACCGCTTAGTTTCAGCATAACATATGTGCTGTAAATAGGTATGAGGGCCTCCCAGCCGGGCCGCCCTGCTTTTTGAAATAGTTTCCAAAGGCCGGCATGTACTAATATTAATAAAGGGGCCAATATTATATAAACCCCGATATAATCAGCTATCTCCATCTGCTATAAACCGGAAATTAGCATTTAAAATCAAACATGGCCTCAACCGAATAAAATCCTTTTTTATCATGGATCCATTCGGCGGCCAATACGGCGCCAAGGGCAAAACCATTACGATTATGGGCAGTATGCTTAAATTCAATGGTATCAACTTCCGAATCGTAAATGACGGTATGCGTACCCGGCACACTGTCTATCCGCATAGATTCTATCAGTAATTGGTCGGGCAGAACAC
>NZ_JBFUKF010000694.1:0-1627 GCF_056400985.1 Mucilaginibacter sp. P4_G9
CGCTGATACTATCGCCATGGATAAAAAGTAAAAACGCGGCTAACCTTAAAAGTACCGGGGGCTTAAGCGGCGAGATACAGGAAAGCCTTAGTAATTTTAAGGTGATCATCGCGTTTAACCGGCGAGATTATTTCAGGAAGCGATTTGATACTGTTAATAAGCAAAATTATAAAACAGCCATTAGCGCTGGTTTGGCTAATAACGTTTTTGTGCCTGTTTATGGCTTATTTGCCAGCATTGCACAATTGATAGTACTTACTTTTGGTATTTATCTTATTAGCCACGGGCAGTTTTCTATTGGTTTGCTGGTAAGTTATTTATCGTACACCACGCTTTTTTATAATCCGTTAAGGCAATTGGCGGCCTTATGGTCAAACTTTCAACTGGCAATGGCAGGTTGGGACAGGATCTCTCAGATTTTGGCGCTCGAAAGTGACTTGCCCCGGATGGAGGCAGGTATAACAGACTCAAACGCCGCTTTACTGGAATTTAGAGATGTATATTTTAGCTATGATGAAAGCAAGGAGATATTGCACCATGTAAGCTTTAAACTGGAGCAGGGTAAAACATATGCCCTGGTTGGGCCTACAGGCGGTGGTAAAACCACTACAGCATCATTGATAGCCCGTTTATATGATCCGTCGAAAGGATTGATCCTGCTTGATGGAAAAGATATCAGGACCTATACCGCCGAAGAGCGCAGCCTTAGGATAGGCTTTATTTTGCAGGAGCCTTTCCTGTTTAGCGGCACTGTTAGAGACAATATTTTATACAGTAATGAGCTGTACAAGGACTATACTAACCAACAACTGGAGCAGGTTATAAAAGATGCCAGCCTGGGCAGCCTGCTGGCTATTTTTGAGAACGGACTGGAGACCCCGGTATTATCAAGCGGAGACAGTATCAGCCTTGGTCAAAAGCAGCTGATAGCCTTTATGCGGGCCGTGCTACGTAATCCGCAGATCCTGATATTAGATGAGGCCACCGCCAATATTGATACAATTACCGAAAAATTGTTGAGTGACATTCTTGATAAACTGCCCGAAACCACAACGCGGGTAATAATTGCCCATCGCCTTAACACTATCGAAAATGCCGATGAGATATATTTTGTTAACTCGGGCGAAGTGATTCGCGCGGGATCGCTGGATGATGCTATGGCTATGCTGTTGAAGGGAAAAAGAGTGAGTTAGGGGATAGTGACAAGTAAATTAAAGCTAAGAAGCTGTCTAAATTTGATTTTATTAATGTTTTTATACTTCTAATGATGCGCATATTCATGCGTCATTGCGAGGTACGAAGCAATCCCCGCCATACAGGGTTGCTCTGCAATTCCGATCTGCGTAGTCGGGGATAGCTTCGTACCTCGTATGACGGTCTGTTTTTTTATTTTTAGACAGCTTCTGAGAAACAGGATTGTGACCGCGGGGTTATAAGGGTAATCAAAAGGGGTTTGGCCGATTCTGGTACGTGATTGGCAGGTGTATGAAAGGTATGTGAACGGTATACAAAAAGTGTCATTTTAAAGTGCATTTTAAACGATAAAAAAACGCGTCTTTTCGGGAGTTTTTTCAGCGCTGCCAGGTTTTGAGCAAGGTGTCGCCGGCATGGGTAATATGGTATTTGC
>NZ_JBFUKF010000695.1:0-1621 GCF_056400985.1 Mucilaginibacter sp. P4_G9
GCGCTATATATCTTTTTAATTTTAATATCCCTGAAGATTATATAGGCCGGGTACAAGGTGGTTTAAGGGCTGGAGAAACCGGAAAGAACACCAACATCATTGCGTTACAGGAAACCGACTCAAACCCGCAGTTTGCCGCTGATGTGCTTAACAACATCATGAAGGAGTATGTGATTTTTGACAGGAATCAAAAAGCACAATCGGCATCCCAAATGATCGATTTTATCGACAGCCAGTTATCATTCCTTTCCAACGAGGTAAAAGGATCGGAAAGCTCAATAGAAAAATATAAAAACAAAACCAAGATACTTGATGTAAATTCGGCATCAACTACATCTGGCGCAAAGGCGGCCGAAATTGAAACAAACAGATCACTGTTAAAAATTCAGATGATAGCGCTTGATCAGCTAAGAGATCAAATAACCAGGGAAAAAGATAATGTTACTTTGAATTTTAGTGCAGGGGGAAACGATCTACCTGCGTTAAATGCTTTAATAGGCAAATTAGATGTACTAATATCTGAACGATCATCGTTATTAAAAACCTATACTCCAAATTCGCAGCCTCTGCAAGATATTAATCAGCAAATATTACAAACCAAACTTACAGCCTTAAATAATATAAAGGGGATCCGCAGCGCTGTAGAAAAAAATATAGCGTATTTGGATAACCAGTTATCGCAGGTTAACCAAACTTTAATGGCATTGCCATCAGCCCAGCGCGACCTGGTAAGTTTGCAAAGAGATTTCGAGATAAATGATAAGGTATACTCCTTTTTATCAGAAAAAAAGCTTGAGGCACAAATAAGCAGGGCAGGTATTTTGCCGGGGGCTACGGTTATTGAATTTGCTCAGCCCAATTTCAATGCTGTATCACCCAACGAGCATGATATCCACCGGTCGGCCATTATCTTTGGCCTGGCTATAGGCCTTGGCCTTATTATTTTAATCAGGGTACTTAATCCTTATATTTATGATAAGGAAACCATAGAAAGCCTTACCGCAATGCCTATACTTGGGGTTATCAGAAAATATCCCGAACCTATTGATGAAAACAGCCGGCAGGTTTTAGCCCTGAGCAAACCCAAGTCAATATTTGCCGAATCGGTTCGCTCGGTACGTACCAATCTGAGTTTCCTGGCATCAGAAAAAGCCAGCAAAATTATTTGCATAACTTCAGAAGTTGCCGGTGAGGGCAAGTCATTTGTGGCAGTAAATTTATCAAGTACGCTATCGCTCATCGATAAAAAGGTTATACTTATAGGTGCCGATTTAAGACGCTCAAGACTGCATAAAACTTTTCATGTACCTAATGACAAGGGCTTAAGCAACTATCTTGCCCACCAAAGTTCATTGGATGAAATAATAGTTCACTCCGAGCAGGAAAATCTCGATTTTATAGTTTCAGGCCCTGTACCCCCAAATCCATCAGAATTGCTGCACAGCAGCAGAATGCTTGCTTTAATTGCCGCTTTAAAATTAAAGTATGATATTATAATGATTGATACAGCCCCTATTGGTCTGGTATCAGATGCTATTCCACTGATCAGGATAAGTGATATCAATGTTTTTGTTATCCGATCGGGCAAATCTAAATTTTATGCGGCTACCGTTCCACAACG
>NZ_JBFUKF010000696.1:0-1616 GCF_056400985.1 Mucilaginibacter sp. P4_G9
CGCCATCAAATTAACATTATCCAATTATCGATTCGATTACCAATAATATATCTTCAAGGTGTTCTAAGGAATGCACAAATTCCGCGCAACATATAAAAAGCCCCTCAAGTAATTAAGGAGCTTTTTATGTTTTAATAGTAAATTGATGGGTGTTTACCCTATTTGGCCCGCTCAACGTACTCGCCAGTGCGGGTATCAACTTTTATTTTATCGCCCTGGTTAACAAAGAGAGGTACTTTAACTTCTATTCCGTTTTCTGTAGTCGCTGTTTTCAGCGCACCCGATGAGGTATCACCTTTAACGGCAGGTTCGGCGTAGGTAATTTCCAGCTCCACAAAGTTGGGTGCTACCGCCATGATCGGTTCTTCGCTTTCAAACGAAACGATCACGCTCATCCCTTCTTTCAGGAATTTCACCGCGGGCCCGAAAAGCGCTTTCGGGATATTATGCTGGTCGAAAGTGGCGTTATCCATGATCACCATGGCGTCGCCATCTTCATACAGGTATTGAAAATCGTTTGTTTCTACACGGCAAATTTCAACCTGCTCGTCGGTGGCTAAGCGGGCTTCAACAATTTTTCCTGTTTTTATGTTACGAAACTTATCCAGATAGAATGCTCCGCCTTTGCCTGGTGTACGATGCAGTACTTCTGTTACGGTTACCAGTTCGCCGTTGAAGCGTAGTATATTACCTACTTTAATTTCGGATGCTTTTGCCATGAAAATATAATTTGAAAATTTAAGCCCCAAAGATAGATTAACTTAGCTAATCAACTAAAATTAAAACTCGAACCGTCAAAATTAAGTGATTTTAATCTTCGCTCAATGTTTGTCAACCGACAAATAACCCAGTGGAATTTGATAATTATTTCTCGCTATCTGTTAATATATTGATTATCAACCATATACATTCAAGGCATTCAAATACATTCCGTGGCGAAGAAAAAATCGTTAGCTTATTAGAAGCTGTCTAAAAATGATTTATTAATGTTGTTATGCTTCTAATGAAGCACATAACCACGCGTCATTGCGAGTAACTATCAGGTAAGAACCTGAAAAAAATCGTGATGACGGGTTTACTTATGCAAGTAGTTGGCCTGTCACCCTGAGCCTGTCGAAGGGTCGCGCGCAGAGGCCTTAACCCGCTATGCTTCGACAGGCTCCATGACAGCCCTTTTTTAACAATCATTCTCTCACAACGAGAAGTGTCTTTAGATACATATTGATAATCAACTACTTGCAAACACGTCATTATAAGGCACGAAGCAATCCCCACCTTAAAGGGTAGCTTTGCAAATCCGATCTGCATAGTTTGGGATTGCTTCGTGCCTTCGTGACGGTTCGTTTTTTTTACAGCTTCTATTTCGCGGTTTTTTTATTTGCCCCACAACTGAGCCTCCGAAACTTTTTCAAAATATCTTTTACCACTACTGACATAGGGCTGTCATTAGCGCTGCTTTTATTTGTTGTGAAATCATTTAAAAGCAAAACAGACAATGGAAAACAATCTAATCACACAGCAAACAGGCAATGCGGTTGAAGGGTTCACCTCCCCTAACGCCATTTTAAATCATTGGCAAGGTCATCGCCGCTTAACAAGGCAGGTAATTGAAGCTT
>NZ_JBFUKF010000697.1:0-1614 GCF_056400985.1 Mucilaginibacter sp. P4_G9
GCCTAATTCCACTCCGTTTTCAAAAAGCCTAAGGGTTGATCCGGTTGGTTCCTGACTTGAATCCCCTGCGAAGGGAATTTGCCCTGCTTTATAGCAATACCCGGAATCTAACCTTAAAGTAGATACATTAATGGCGTAAGTTGCTACTGTAGCTAAAGAGGCAGTAGCATTTCCTGGTATGCTTAATTCATGGGTTGAGGTTTGGCTGTTTAACGGATTTATATTACCTATCTCATTTTTACTACAACTACCCAAACTAAGCATCGCGATCAGTACCAAGCAGTGTAAAATCGTTTTACTAATTGTTTTTTTCGTTCTCATATTTTTTTAAAATAATGTCGTCAAAGGAATTCCCGTTTTAAAAAAATTACTGTCAAAAAAACAGTCGTTAATGGGGGATCAAAAATACTAATAGTTCAAAGACAACGCCTATATAACAGGTAAAACCCTTTTAATTGTGAAGTTTGGGTGTAAAATAAGTGTGAAGGCGTATACACTTTATGGCATAAATATGACAATTCTCGCTTTCTCATCCATTCCTATCTCTTTTATTATCAACTTGTTGAGTTTGAAAATGTTTTGATCTCCTAAATTTATGTGCGAATTGGTGTCACAGTCGATTAAAAAAATCAACTCATGGCAGGTATTTTCCGCGCCATATCCGGGATGTTTTTTTTCCGCACCGGAAGTGGCTGGGCTATCAGCGTTAATCCACATAACCCAAATATCACCGGCTAACAACTTGCACGCATGCTGACTGAAAAATGTCCCTCCCAATATTGATGACCCCGATTGGTAGTGCTTTAATTTCGGCCCATTTCCCACCTAAAAATAAGTACCATGCTAATTGATCCTGCAATAGTTTATCCCCCTGTTCTGTGTGTTACGCGGAATAGTCTTCCATTAACATACTCCCAACAGGTATTCGTTGAGCATATAAGCTACCCAATATTAATTTATTAGTTATAATTTTTAAATAAAATTAGGTAAGACTAATTATTTTTATTTGCTTTGCATTTTAAATTAAATAAGTCTTATAAAGTAAAATGAAAATACTATACCTGCTTTTAATGTTATTTATACCTGTTGCCGTTATAGCCCAAAATGGGGCATTAAAGGGGAGACTTGTAACCGGAAGCGAACCGCTTGCCTATGCTTCTGTAACCCTTACAGGCACAACATTGGGCACCACAAGCGATGAAAAGGGTTATTACAATCTTAAAAACATTTCTCCCGGCAATTACGAAGTGTCATTTTCGGCAATAGGATACGTCCCCGAAAAGCTTAAGGTAGCCATCCATACCGGGCAGGCTACAGTTTTAAAGGTCAACCTGAAAGAGAGCAGCTCAAAACTGAACGAAGTGGTGATAACAGGGGTGTCCCGGGCTACCGAATTGCGGCGTAACCCTGTGCCAATAGCGGTAATGACCAAAAAAGAAATGAACGAAAACGTGAATAATAACATTATTGACGCCATAGTAAAAGGAGTGCCGGGTGTAAACGCGGTTACTACCGGGCCAAACATTTCTAAACCTTTTATACGGGGCCTGGGCTATAACCGGGTACTTACTTTATATGATGGCATAAGGCAGGAGGGGCAGCAATGGGGAGATG
>NZ_JBFUKF010000698.1:0-1609 GCF_056400985.1 Mucilaginibacter sp. P4_G9
TAAATACCCCCATTATAATATTCGCATAACCATAATGATTTTCAACCCAATGGAAAATTACATTTGTTGCAGACTGTTTTGTGTCATGAAAATTAACATATCCTTCTTCAATGTGAAATAAATTATTAATTACTGTATATATTAATGAGGTTACTATGACAAATATTAGCGGTTTTACAAGCCTGCTTCTGTCCTCTGTGATAAATCTCCGTACATTTTGCCCTGGTCTGATCAGCAATTCTTTTATGGTATAAAATATGCCCTTTTCAAAATGTAAAACATGCCAGATTTCATGGAAGAAATAATGTTTGTCAACTCTTTTAATTTGTACAGCCTGGCCACAATTGCCACAAAAATTGTTTTCGACTGTATTATTGCAGTTTTTGCAATTAATGAGATTAGTAAGCATAAAGGTTATAGATTATTAGGATACGACGTTTTATTTATCATTACCGGTTTTAATGAAAATCAAACAAAAATTGTTTCCTCCAAAAGTGAATACAAAAATATTTTTAAAAACTACACTATAGTGTAAATTTACTCCCAGTATAGTGCAAATGAAAGATTACAATAATTCCAGCCTGTTAACCAAGAACAACTTAGGGAAAATACCGGAGGAGGACCGTTTTGAACAAAACGATTACCTGGAAGCTGTAAAATCCTTTGCGAGATTAACGTACGAAAGCGTGTACATAATTAACTACGAAAATATGTCTTTTGAGTACGTTTCAGAAAATCCATTATTTCTGTGTGGATATTCACCCGGGGAAGTGCTGAATTTAGGCTATGAGTTTTATTTAAAAAATGTTCCTGAAAGTGATTTGGAAATGTTGAACCTGATAAATGAAGCAGGATTTGATTTCTTTAAAAAGTTGCCAGGCGATGAGAAAAAGAAGTATAGCATAAGTTATGATTTCCATTTGGTAAATAAAGATGGTAAGCATATTCTTATTAATCATAAACTTACTCCATTGTTTCTAACACGCGAGAAAAAGATGTGGAAAGCAATGTGTATCGTTTCTATTTCGCATCATAAAAATGCCGGCAATATTTTTATATACAAACAAGGCGCTGATGAAATGTGGAAACTGGATCTAAAAAAAAATGTTTGGCGTAAATCAGAGAAACCGAAACTCACGAAAAGAGAAATAGAAATACTGCAGCTGTATGCACAAGGATTAACCATTAACCAAATTGCTGAAAAGATATTTGTTGCTCCTGATACAGTTAAGTACCACAGGAGGCGAATTTTTGAGCGTTTGAATGTAACTAATATAATAGAGGCACTTTCTTATGCTGTGAACAGTAAGATTATTTAATCATAACTTTTATGATTTGGGATATATCCCTTAAATGTTGCATACATCACAGACCAATCTAAATGCCTCGTGATAACAATAGCTATTAAGGCCTTTTTAGGAAACCAGATCATCAACCAAATGGCGCGGCGAAAACAGCGGCAAAAGCGGCTAAATTTCCTCGCGCAGCGCGTTAAGGAGGGGCTGTCTTTTCCAGGCGTTCCGCAGATGAATTCCGTTATACTCTTAGACCAGGAAAAGCAAAATTAATTGATCACCCACCATTATAAGCCCGCTGCAGGGTTTCGATG
>NZ_JBFUKF010000699.1:0-1604 GCF_056400985.1 Mucilaginibacter sp. P4_G9
CGGTACCGCAACCCTAAAGGCAAGTGGCTCCACGGGAACCTATCAGTGGTATACTAAAACAGCCAGCGGTCGGTCTATATTGCTTTCGTTAAGTGATACTTATACAACATCATCGTTAACTACCAATACTAATTATTATGTGCAAACGGCAATTGGAAAATGTGTTAGTCTGCAAAAACAAGTAGTAGTGCAGGTTAATCCGGTGCCAACTATAACCAGTTCATCATTTGATTTTGCCTGTAGTGGTAATCCATTAAATTATACAATCACGGCAAATTTGCCCACTGCTACATTTACATGGAGCCGTAAAGCAGTAGCGGGTATCAGCAATACAGCATTAACTGCTCAAACATCAAACACAATTACTGAAACATTAATAAATACAACATCCACGGCTATAAATGTAACTTATGTAATTACACCTACTAATGGGAGCTGCTCCGGGAAATCATTAAATTATGTGGTTACTGTTTATCCTACACCGGTTGTAATCAGTGCTAAAAAAGACACGATCTGTTATGGCACTACTGCAAATTATGCCATAAAATTTAATGCTTCGGGCACAATATTTGACTGGAGCCGGGCCGCAGTACCTGGAATAAAGAATGCGGCAGTATCCGGCCAGGCAGCAGACACCATACGCGAGGTTTTATTTAATACTACCAATGCCCCCATTGACGTTACCTACACTACTAATTATAAAGCAAACAATTGTTCCGGAACACCATTTAACTGGGTAATTACCGTAAATCCCCAGGTTAACATAACCAGCGATACTTCAACTACGGCCTGTAGTGGCATACCGCAAGATTATGTTATTACGTCTAATATTTCTACGGCTACATTTACCTGGCAGCGGGATGTGGCACCTCGGATAAGCAATCCTGCAGTTAGCGGGAAAACAACATCCAAAATTGACGAGGCTTTAATAAATACAGGAACGACTACGGCTGTTGTAACTTACATTATAACGCCTATGGCTTTTGGCTGTGCGGGGACACCTTTTATACATACGGTAAGTGTTGGCCCCAAGCCGGTTAAACCTGTAGCTAACAGCAATTCGCCGGTTTGTGTGGGAAGTACCATTCAGTTAAACACTCCTTCACGAGCCGGAGCTACCTATTTGTGGACGGGGCCAAACGGATTTTCATCAAACCTACAAAAAACTGTAATCCCTGCTACAGAGGCAGCAGCAGGAGTTTATAATTTATTTGTTACAGTTGGCGGCTGTACAAGTGATGCCAGTCCGGTTACTGTACAGGTAAATCAGCCTCCAATAGCAAAGGCAAATGGCCCCAATGTTGTGTGTACTAAAGTTGCCTCTATTGCACTTACCGGGTCGATGGCGGGTGGAACCTCAACCGGGATATGGTCAAGCAGTGGAGTTGGCGGTACATTTTTACCATCGGCTACACAGGTTGATAACGTACAATATATCCCATCAGCACAGGATAGGGCAAACGGATCTGTCACCATTACTTTATCGTCAACAAGTAAAGATGATTGTGCAATTAATACATCAAGTGTGGTTATCAAATTCGGGCTGGAACCCGGCGCCGATGCCGGGCATGATATAAACATTTGTTCGCAGGAAACCCGCATAC
>NZ_JBFUKF010000700.1:0-1598 GCF_056400985.1 Mucilaginibacter sp. P4_G9
AAGGTACACTATGCGTTTGCGAAGACCATATTTAGAATCAGTCTAATTTAGTCCCAATCTAAAGCACCTTTTTTAATAACGTAGATAAAACCTAATAAAAGCGTGGCCATGAATATGAACATTTCTATCATGCCCTTTTCGCCCATTGCTTTGAAATTTACTGCCCAGGGATACATAAATATCACCTCCACATCAAACAATACAAATAGTATTGCTACCAGGAAATATTTGATGGATATAGGTGAACGGGCATTCCCAACAACCTCTATTCCTGATTCAAAGGGGGTAAGTTTATCTTTGGTAGCGCGCTTGGGGCCTATTTTATGTGTTACAAACATAGTAGTTACCACAAACCCTAAAGCCACCAGCATTTGAAATATGATGGGCAAATAATTAACCGGTAAACTTTGTACTTCCATGCTGCAAATATACTAATGGAACAATAATAAAAAAGCCTCTTTTTCAAGAGGCTTTTTTTTATTTTAAGAAGCAAAGTTTAAAAATCAAGAGTTAGACAAAAACGCTAAGCTGCTTTTTCAACTCTTGATTCTATTCTACAAATTATTTGCTCTTACCGGGTCCACCGGCTTTACGTGCAAAAAATGCTACAACTTGTTTATTAGTTGGATCATTATCCCTTGCCTTTGTATAATTGTCAGTAGCCTTGGCTAAATCCTTTTCTTTAAATTCGGCATAAGTACCTAAATAAACATAAGCTTCTGCCAGGTTCTTCTTAGTTTTATCATCGGGCGAACCTTTAGCGTTTACCAACTCGATATATTTTTCATAAAACGGCTTAGCGTAACCTACAATATTATTACGGTCTTTATCTTTTAACTCGTTAACACGTGCACGATAAATATACGCATCTGAAGTAGTCGGAGCTTTTTGAGTAACATAACTAAATGCAGAATCGGCTTTAGCAATTACAGAATCGGCACCAGGTTTCTTTTCGTCATATCCGTAGTAGTAGCTGATACCTTCATAAAAATAGTCGGTAAGTTTTACACTGCGGCCACCTTTTTGAGTAACCAATTTGTATGCATCACCAGCCTGAAGATATTTTTTACCACGGAACAATGATTTGGCAATTTCACCATACACATCAGTTTGCGTAGAATCCAAAGCAAGAGTTTTCCGTAAAGTATTGATACCAACAGAATCCTGACCAGATGCCATTTGCAAACGGCCAAGGTATAAGTAATCACGTGGTACTATTCTTTTTGGATCGGCTTTGCTCAACCAGGTATTCATAGCGGTTAATCCGGCAGGGTAATCCTTATTTTCTAAAGCCGCGTAAGCTAAATAACGATATGCCCTTAAATTTGATTTTGTAGACTTTGACAGATCGGCAGCAACAGTTTGCAGCTCCTGGAATTGGCCCGCACTGATTAAAAAGTCGGCATAACGCATTTGCGATTCAACCGAAAGATCTGTTAAGCTCAGGTATTTTTTGTATTCCTCAACGGCTTGCTTAATTTTAACAGATGCCATTTTAGGATCAGCATTTGCCCAACGGTTATCTGTTTCGGCCCACTCACGGTAAGCGGGACCGTAGTTAGGGTCGATGGCTAAAGCTTCCTGGAATTGTTTTTCTG
>NZ_JBFUKF010000701.1:0-1589 GCF_056400985.1 Mucilaginibacter sp. P4_G9
TAGCACGTATTGGTGCCGCTTTAAGCTTGTTTTTTGCAAGCTTTTTTATCCACAAGGTATTTTCATTTAGCTTATCATTAAGGCACCATGGCACTCACAAACATAGCGAACCAAGTAATTGAAGTTGCCAAACAGGCGGGCGACTTTATAAGGCAGGAACGTAAAACCTTCGATGCTGATAAAATTGAATATAAGGGCCTCAACGATATGGTATCATACGTTGATAAAACAGCCGAACGAATAATTGTTGAAGGTTTACGGAAGATTTTGCCCGAATCTGGCTTTATTACTGAAGAAAAAACCACAACCATTGTTGGCGAACGTTATAACTGGATAATTGATCCGTTGGATGGAACAACCAATTTTATACATGGATTACCCACGTTTTCGGTAAGTATAGCTTTAAAGGAATATGACGAATTGGTGTTAGGGGTAGTATATGAAGTAAACCAGGATGAGTGTTTTTATGCCTGGAAAGATGCCCCCGCTTATTTAAATGGTAAAGAGATCAGCGTAAGTAAAAACTCAACTATCGGTACCAGTTTACTGGCAACCGGCTTCCCTTACTATGATTTTACTAAACAGGCTGCATACATTGAATTATTTGCCGAACTCATGAAAAGCAGCCATGGACTAAGACGCATAGGGTCTGCAGCTGTCGACCTGGTTTACACTGCCTGCGGTAGGTTTGATGCTTTTTACGAATATAATTTGAATGCCTGGGATGTGGCCGCGGGTATAGTAATTGTAAAACAGGCAGGTGGCGAAGTAGTAAATTTTAAAGGAGGAAGCGAAGTGCTGGAGACAAGGGAGTTATTGGCAACCAACGGGAAGATAACAGGGGAGATGCTGACGGCGATTCAAAAGTACTTTAAGTAAACACGAATTTCATACGCACGAATTGCACAAATAAGAGCGAATTCTCACAAATGTAAATGGCACCAATTTATTCAGACACAGTTCATCTGAGTTCGAATAAATTGATGCCATTTGTACGTTTGATCAATTCGTGAAATTCGAATCAATTAGTGCAATTCGTGTGTATATTTTATAATGCTTCTGATACCACTTCGGTAACTTCGGGCACCATACGTTTAAGCAGATTTTCGATACCGGCTTTAAGTGTTATGGTTGATGACGGGCAACCACTGCATGAACCACGCAGCTCAACAGTTACCACTCCTTCGTTAAATGAACGGTAAGAGATAGCACCGCCATCCTGCTCAACAGCCGGGCGAACGTAATCATGTAAGATCTGCTGGATTTTAACTTCTGTTTCAGAGCCTTCAAAATTTGTTTCTTCGGATTGCTCGTCTAACTGTATCTTAAGTTCCGATTCAACCGCACCCTTTACAAACTCCTTCATTATCGGTTCAACATCTGCCCAGTCACTACCTTCAGTTTTGGTAATGGTAAGAAAGTTACTTGCAAAGAAAACACCATTTACAAAAGAAAATTTATACAATTCCTTAGCAAAAGGTGATTTATCGGCACTTTCTTTTGTAGCAAAATCGGCACTGCCATTAATCAGCAACTTGTTCACAATGAACTTCATTGTTGCCGGGTTTGGCGTTGATTCGGTATATACG
>NZ_JBFUKF010000702.1:0-1577 GCF_056400985.1 Mucilaginibacter sp. P4_G9
GGTCAAAGAAGAGCGTGAAGGTAAATTACGCAACTTTAGGGTACTTACCTTAAAAGGTGATCATATAACGAAAGAACAAAAATCAGAAAATACCGGTGCCGAGCGCGGCAAATTGTTCCCAACCGATATTGGCGCTGTAGTAAATGATTTCCTGGTACAATATTTTAAAGAGATAGTCGACTTTAATTTTACCGCCAGTGTTGAAAAGCAATTTGATGAGATTGCCCAGGGCTTAAAAGAGTGGACAGATATGATCCGCAAATTTTATGATCCTTTCCATAAAGGTGTTCAAAGCACTATTGAAACTGCTGATAAAGCCACCGGTGAACGTGAATTAGGTGTTCACCCCGAAAGTGGCAAAAAAATGTCGGTACGTATTGGTCGTTACGGTCCCTTTGTACAGGTTGGCGAAAACGCTACAGACGAGAATAAAGAAGAAAAGCCACTTTATGCCAGCTTAAGAACCGGCCAAAGTATAGAAACCATCAGCCTTGAAGAAGCTTTGGAGCTATTTAAATTGCCTAAAGTTGTTGGTGAATATGAAGGCAAGATAATGAAAGTTGCTATTGGCCGTTTTGGGCCGTACATCAGCCACAACAGCGCGTTTGTTTCTTTACCAAAGGATATTGATCCGCTGGATGTTACCGAAGAACAAGCTATTGAGCTGATTGAAGCCAAACGGAAAAAAGATGCCGAAAAGCTGATCAAAGCGTTTGATGAGGATCCGGAAGTAAAAGTATTGAATGGCCGGTGGGGCCCTTACATAGAATTTGGCAAGCTAAATGTTAAGATCCCGAAGGATAAGGATCCCCTGACCCTAACTTATGAAGAATGCAAGGCCTTAGCTGATGCCATGCCTAAAGATGCAAAAAAGGGACGCTTTGGTAAAGCGGTTGCTTCTGCAAAACCGGCAGCCAAGAAAGCCCCTGCTAAGAAAAAAGCACCGACTAAGAAAAAGTAGGTTATTGGTGAATGGTTGATTAGGTGAATAGTTGTAATAGTAAGTCGTCTTCTATTAATATACAACCACTCACCTAATCAACCCAATCAACCACTCACTAAATAAAAAAAATGATAAAAGACCTCCCAGATAACAGCGTTAAAGATATTGCCATAGCGGTAGCTCTGGAGCGCGAAAGTGTGGAGAGCAAAATTTGGTACGTATACCTCATTAACCTAAAAAATGAGCCTATAGAGAACGTACTTATTACCTCAAAAGGTTATGGTGAAARGGATGGCGAACAGGTAAAAACCTCTACTTTAAGACACATGATCCCGGTTGTGGGCAGTAAGGGCTTTAAGCTTATCGAGCCTATTGATGAGCAAACTTTCGGCCTTAATAATGAATATTGGCTCAGTTATTATATCGGCACAAACATCTTCGATAAAAAATTCATTTTCCTGCCAGAGAGCATTGTAGAAATGAATTTCATCAAACTCCCGGTTTTAAATAAACCTGGTGTCATGATATTGTAGTTGTCATTGGTCATTAGGAAAGCTGCCCTGACGAAGATTGTTTTAACTCTTTAACATAATCAAACAACTCACTATCCACTACTCCCCACTCACTATTAAAT
>NZ_JBFUKF010000703.1:0-1576 GCF_056400985.1 Mucilaginibacter sp. P4_G9
ATCTTTAACGTTTGATACTTTTAGTGAACCCACCGAACCGGTTATATCCGATTTTTTTTGCGTACCATAACCTACCACTACTACAGCCGATAAGCCGGTTACATCGGCACTTAAAGTTACATTGAGCGGTGAATGATCGGCAACAACTTCCTGGCTTTTGTAACCAATAAAAGCAAACACCAGTACCTCGCCCTGCTCAACGGTTAATTTAAAATTACCGTTCACATCTGTTGAAGTACCGGCCTGTGATGTTTTGCTGCGGATAGCAACCCCGGCAAGGGGGCCATCTTTATCAGATACTGTACCCGTTACTACTATCTTGGCCGGTACACGGATCACTTTTTTCCTGGAAATAATAATGGTGTTATATTTTTCCCTGTACTCCAGTTGGGTATTGGTCATTAAAGCATTCAATACATCTTTTAAAGGTTTGCCTATAAATGAGCCTGCTTTTACTTTAACAGATGCTACATCATCTAATTTGTAATTGAAGGCTACGGTGTTCATAGCCCTTTTTAATTTCTCAAGTGAGGCATCCATTGTTTCATCGGCAAATTTTACGGTTACCGGCTGATCTACCAGGGATGCTTTACGCTCGGCCTGCGCGCGCCCCGGTACCAATGCTGTGAAAATTGTTAAGAGCAATAAAATTGCAGTCAGTAACTTTCTTGAAATCTGGGTTAAAGTTTTTTCCATACATTTGTTTTTAAAGTGATTAGTAACCGCCGGTTTGCTTTTAATTTTGGCAGTTACACTTAGTAAGCCAGTGCCTGTTAGTAGCAGGCATTGGTTTCTCTTATATATTATTTAATATTTACTGTATCGCCTTGCAGCCTGTATTTTCTGCCATCAATAAACTGCAGTATATCCAGCACCTGGTTAATGGTTAATTTATTTGAAAACCTTACCGAATAATGTTGTTTGTTTAATTTCCTGCCGGTATATTTAAAATTTACATTGTACCTGTTTTGCAGGTAAACCACTACCTCTTTAAATTCAACATTATCTAAAATGAGTTCGTCATGCATCCAGCTAAGCGAATGATCGCCGGCAATTACTTGTCTCGAAAAACTTTGATTTTGTTTGTTATAAGTTAACTGCTGCTGCGGTGTGTACATACCCAGGGTATGTTTCTGGTCGTGTATTTCTACTTTACCGCTGTTTACAAATACCTGTATATCGGGAAGTTCTTTGTAAAATTTAATATTGAAAGAGGTACCTAATACCTGGGTAATAACACCACCCGTATGTACCAGGAAAGGCTTTAAGGCATCGTGTTTAACTTCAAAAAAAGCTTCGCCATTTAATAAGGTAACTTCCCTCCTGGTAGCGCTAAATTTAACCGGGCACCTTATAGAACTACCTGCATTTAATTGAACAAGGGTGTTATCGGGTAATAACACTTGTTTCATCTGGCCTTTGGGGGCTGTAATAACCTGGTAGGCTACATTATTATCAGCTTTATGGCTAATAAATAGCCTGGAACCTAAAATACCGGCGAAAAGAGCAATCAATACAACGGCGGCAACTTTTAACCAGGGAGTGTTTAACCTTCTGATGCGGGGCTGGCTTATGG
>NZ_JBFUKF010000704.1:0-1575 GCF_056400985.1 Mucilaginibacter sp. P4_G9
TATGACAAGTATTAAGCTAATATTGACAAGCTTACTGTTAAGCACCATTTTGCTCGCTGCTTGTTCTGATAAGAAAAAGCCGGCCGTTATAACAAAATCTTCAGGCGATGTAAAATATACCTGCCCTATGCACCCGCAGATAATTGAAGATCATCCGGGCAGCTGCCCAATCTGTGGCATGACCCTGGTAAAAAAATCCGGCCAGGCCAGTGAGGGGGCGGGGCTCAGCCTTAATACGGTTTTACAATCGGTTAACAGCAATGTAATTTCTTCAGTCGGGGCAATTACACCCCTGCAAAAAGAAGTGACCACTGACATTTACGGTGATGGCTACCTGGATTTTGATACCCGGACATTTAACAACATCGCATCCCGTTTTTCGGGACGGATAGAAAAACTATACATCAAATATGCGTTCCAGGAAATACATACCGGTCAGCGCATTTTTGATATTTATAGTCTCGATATGGTAACCGCTCAACAGGAACTGATCTATCTTACAAAAAATTCAATCGGGGAAACAGAGCTGATCAATGCGGCCCGGCAAAAACTATTGCTGCTGGGTATGACACAAGTACAGGTAAACCAGGTAATTAAAACAGGAAAAGTATTTTACAGCCTCCCGGTTTATAGCCCTTATGAGGGGCATGTACATGATGTAGCGCACAGTCAAATGGCCGGATTGTCGGATACAAAACCACCATCTGATTTTGCTAACAATTTGCCGTTATCTACCAGGGAAGGCATGTATGTTGAAAAAGGACAAACCTTATTTAACGTTGTTAATCCGCACAGTTTATGGGCTGTTATAAAAATTGACAGGACAACTGTTTCCGGGTTAAAATTGAACCAGCGGGTGAAGATCAGTTTGCCGGATATACCGGGCAAAATAATTAACGGTAAAGTTAATTTTATCGAACCTGCTTTACAGGCTGGTGATAAAACCATCAGCATCCGGGTGTATATCAAAAATATGGACCATGCTTTAAAAGTAAACAGCCTGGTTAAGGCCACCATACAAACCGGCACGAGTCACGGATTATGGATCCCCAGATCGGCATTGACTGATTTGGGCCTCACAAAAGCCGTTTGGCTAAAAAAAGGTCCCTCCTACCAGGCTCACCAGGTTTTAACAGGTGCTGTAAACAACAATGATATACAAATTATAAATGGCTTATCATTAACAGACAGCATTGCATCAAATGCCCAATATTTAACAGACAGTGAAAGTTTTATTAAAACACAAGGCAATGATTAATATAAAAAAACACCTTTCTGTATTAAAATCGGTCAGCACCCTATCTTATATAATTCTGGTTGCTGTGCTATTTGACGCCTGTGGGCAAAAAAACAAACCGCAAGTGGTTGAAACATCAGGCAAAGCATCAAACAAAGCTTATTATACTTGTTCTATGCACCCGCAGGTGCATGAGGACCATCCCGGCAACTGTCCTATCTGTGGCATGAAACTAATCAAAGTTGAACTTACAGGCCCTGGAAGTACTACAGGTAACAAAATAATATTGACCGCAACGCACATCCAGCGGGCCGGTATTGCAACTGATACAGTAAGAG
>NZ_JBFUKF010000705.1:0-1573 GCF_056400985.1 Mucilaginibacter sp. P4_G9
TGGTAAATTGCTACATCTCGCAAACAGAAACTTCAGTGAACATTGAAATTAAAGACACAGGAAATGGAATAGCAGAAAATATAGGTGAACAATTATTTGACAAATTTTACCAGGTACAAAATGAGCTGCCATTAAGCGGTGGATTTGGTATTGGCCTTTATCTTGTAAAGAAATTTATTGAAAGCCATAAGGGTACTATCAGTTACATTAGTTTAAATGGGGCTGGTACCATATTTAAGGTTTGTTTGCTAAAAGGGAAAGAACATTTAAGCCCGAATTTAATTTTTGAAGATGTTGTAGAAACCTCGGTTTTCTTAGATGAACTTATTGAAAGTTATGAGGAAGTTCCCGTACCGAGTAAGGATTCAAACGCTGTCAGAGGCAAAAAAAGCGATCCATTTAATTTGGAATCAAAATCAATGCTGATTGTGGATGATAATGAGGAGATGAGGCAATATTTGAAGCAAATTTTTTCGGCAAATTTTGAAATTTATGAAGCAGCAGACGGTTCYGAAGGTTTGGATATGGTATATCAATTTCTACCAGATATTGTTATCAGCGACGTAATGATGCAGGGAATAAGTGGTTTAGAACTATGCAGCAGAGTTAAAGAAGACCCCGCACTAAGTCATATCCCGGTTTTATTATTAACTGCAAGTTCGTCTCCGGAAATTAAGCTTAAGGGAATAGAGGGTGGGGCCGACGATTATATAAGTAAACCATTTGAGCGGGAATTCCTGGTGGCCCGGGTTGCCGGTATACTTAAAAGTAAAAATAACCTGCAAAAATATTTTTATAATGAAATCACCTTGAAGTCAAACGATCTTAAAGTTCCACCTGACTACAAAGAGTTTTTGACAGCGTGCATCAAAGTTGTAGAAGACAACTTAAGTGACAGTGATTTTTGTATTAAAACTTTGGCTGATAAGATAGGGATGAGCCATTCAAACCTTTATAAAAAGATCAGGGCTATTTCGGGGCAGTCGGCTAACGGATTTATACGATTTATACGCCTTAGAAAAGCTGCCGAAATGTTTCTTAAAACGGATTGTACTGTTTCTGAAGCTGCCTATAAAGTTGGTATCAACGACCCCAAATATTTTAGAGAACAGTTTAGCRAGCTGTTTAAACTTAACCCTTCCGAATACATAAAAAAATTCCGTGTTCCTTTTCACGCTAATATTACCAGGAATGCTGTGAAAGTAAAAATTAGCAAAAATTAATTTTAAGTAAACTCAGAAGAGCCGGATTTTACCTATAGTTTACCAATTACCCCCTCAAGTTGTATGAATTTACCCCTCATTGGCAGTGTTTATTATACGCATCTTAGTGCTGCCAATTATAAATGTACAACCCACATTTATTGTTATTAAAGTAAAAGTTTATTATAATATTAAGTTATTAAAAACAGGTTTTAGCAACCCGTTCTGCTTTTATAGCTCTTTATTGAATTGAACCAATTTTAATTTATAAATAACCTAAAAAATCAATATGGAAGAAAAACCAACATAACTCTCCCCAATCTGTAGGCAAATGTCATAACGTGACCAGTCCTAAATCACCTCGCTTTTAT
>NZ_JBFUKF010000706.1:0-1569 GCF_056400985.1 Mucilaginibacter sp. P4_G9
GTTTTAAGTAACCACAATATGCGCGAATATGAACGTCCACTTTTAGCAAGATAAACCTTATTGCATACTTTTTTAAAAAAAATCTCATTTTCGGGAAGCATTGAAGAGTTTAGCACCACCAAATCAATCTTAATCCCCGCTTTTGACATTTGAAGGCAAAACTCCCGCACATGGCTTTCAATACCACCGGTTTCCAACATCTGGGTTGTAAATAACAAAAGCTTCTTCACTATAATCAAATTTTCATTTTATGTTACCGAAAAAGAATAGGATAAAACCCAAGAAAAAACGGTTATAATCCTGAACCATACACCCGTTTAATTTCATTTTTGGCTATGCCTAAGCGATATGCTGTCATTAATGCTGCGCGATAGACTTTCGCTAAAATATTACTTTTGAACTTTACTCGTCTAAATTCTGGATCAGTAGGATTTCGCAACGCGCTGTAACCAAGTTTAGTTGATTCTGTTGCAAGTTTGGTAAGAAATGCGCGGCGTTTATTAAAGGTCTCCTGTTTTACTTCAGGAACAGAAATACTGGTAGCTTTTAGTAATTCTTCGTATGACATGATATCAATAAATTCTGCCAGCGGCCCCAACCTGCCTTCATTAGGATGAGGGTGAACCATCATTACTTTTACCCCCATGCCAAGGCATGGAAGCGCGCAATGAATTTTGGTTGTTATAACCATCCTGGCGCTACAATACCTTTTCAACAAATCGTTCATATGAGTTTCAGCTTCAGCAGCGTAATCTTCCAAACTGCCTATAGGGTGCGGYGGGTCATGTGATATGCTGAGCAGCGGCTTACCTAATAAGCTCTCAAGTTTTTGCTTTATTGCTAATGGTACAGGATGGTCTACATTATCAACTAATAGTATCTCACCTTCGTTAGCGTTGGTTACCTGGCCCCTGGCTTTTGTTGTTGTTGTTAAACAACTGGACTAATATGCAGGTATACCCCAGCCTAAAAATAAATTCAAAGTCTTTGTATCCCTGCAACCTATCGGCGAATGCTTTTTAAAATGTTCGCGGATATTCGGATCGGCTAAAAGTTTCGAATTAGCTACATGTATTGAAACATATAAAGGATTTACATTTGGAGGAGGGGGGAAATTTTCAAATGAATGCATATACCAGCCATTTGCGATAATAAACGATGGTTCGGCTGTATCCAGGTGAGCCAGATCTTCCCTATCCGCTACTAACGCATTTTCAGGGAGGAAAGCTTTCGCGACCATTCCCTGTAATATGTCACCTATGTTATTTCGCTTGGAACCTTCAATTTGATAGTAATATTTCATAAATTAATTAGTAGACATAAGGTAAATATTAATGAACAATTATGTTAACCTATTTTAGCTAACACCCTTTTAAAAAAATTGACCCATAAATATCGTTGTTTTTCTAAAATTAGCCCTATTACCGAAGTAGTAACTAACACTACAATAATAGCTAAACACATTTGACTGAAATTATTTTTAATATGTGGTGATAATTCCCGGCACAAAACCAATATGGGATAATGCAATATATATATCGGAAAAGTAAGGTCTGCTATCTTTCTAAA
>NZ_JBFUKF010000707.1:0-1569 GCF_056400985.1 Mucilaginibacter sp. P4_G9
TGCCTGGCGCGTAAACAGCCTGGTAGCCTGGTTTTAACAATGTTTTTTCTTTATAATGACCACTTGTAGATACTGAACCCTCAACCAGCGAGGTTGTGGTGATGTTGGAGTTATAGGTGTTCACGTTAAATTCGGTGCCAAGTACCTGCACGTCTGTTTGGTTGGTATGAACAATAAAGGGGTGAGCGGCATTTTTTGCCACCTTAAAAAAGGCCTCTCCTTTTAAATATACTTCCCTGGTATTGCCTGAAAACGAAAAAGGAAAACGCATGCTCGAAGCGGAATTTAGCCAAACCTGCGTCCCATCAGATAAAACAATCTTATAATCTAATTCGGGAGGTACCAATAGTGTGCTCCAATCCTGTGTTTTTGCATCATCAAGCTTGTAACTTAAGCCATTCGCTCCTTTTTTTAACCGGGCAAATGGTGTATTGATAACCTGTTTGCTGGTATCAGAAAGGTCAATATGCTGCCCGTTTGCCATTTGTAACTCAATGGCTGGCTTTTTATGTTTTTTAACCGCAACTATATTAGAAACAGGATTTGCTGCCCAGTAATATATGGCCGAGAGCGTAATACATAGTAAGGCTGCTACAGACAGCCATCGCTTAAAACCCAATTGTTTAACATTATTTGGTTTTACATATCCAAGTTCGCCCTCAATTTTATCCCATGCTTTGTGTTCGTCAATACTGTTAAAAAATGTTTTAGCTTTATCTGAGGTTAACGCATGCTGCATCTCATCCCACATCTGCTGTACGTGTGGATCCTCCTTTATTGCATGCTGAAGTAAATTATCATCCTCCTCACTTATCGCACCTGCAATTTTGTCTATTATTAATTCCTGTATATATGTATTATTATATGCCATTATCTATAAGACCGGATTATGAATAAAAGGGTGAACTATTCAGCACTTTTTAATCCCTCTTTTAAGGTTTTAACTGCCAGCTTTAAATGCGTTTTTAATGAATTGATACTAATACCCATTTCAAAGGCGGCTTCTTTATATTTTTTGTTTTGGTAATGAACTAATGTAAAGGCTTGCAATCGTTGTATGGAAAGGTTTGCCAAAACTTTTTCGGYATAAATTTCCTGTGCAGGTACTTGTTCTGCCTCTTCTATTTCTGTAAGTGTGTATTGATAGTCAACTAATTTCTTTTGGATCTGCGTTCCCTTTTCAACCCTTTTCAAACACCTGTTACGGATAGCCGTTTTTAAATACGCGTTTAAAGACGAATTGATATTTTTATATAATTGCCTCTCCCAAAAATCGAGAAACAGATTTTGCACGGTATCTTCGGCCTCCATTTCATCCCGCAAAATATAAAAAGCTGATACGTTGAGCAGCTTGTAGTATTTTTTGAAGAGTAATTTGAAGGCCTCCTGGTTACCCTGCTTTAATTGCTCAACAATTTGATTGTCGTCCAAAATTTCCATGAAATACTATATAATTGGTTATATCTGCATAGAATGGGCTCCAATGCAAAGCTAATATATAGATATTTTAATTGTTAAAACAACAGTTAAACAAAAAAAATAAAAAAACATGAAAATAGAAGCTATAGA
>NZ_JBFUKF010000708.1:0-1565 GCF_056400985.1 Mucilaginibacter sp. P4_G9
GCTGTAAAGCTTTCCAGCTGAAAGATCACAATATTAGGCCGGTTGGTGGTAAGGATATGTATAGTACTGTCTTTTTTTACAGCATACATGCTATCAACCAAAGCCGAAGCTTTTTGCGCAGGCATAAACAGGTAGGGGTTACCCGGGGACTGTACGTTCTCCACCACATTTTGAATCAGGTTCCATTGGGTGTTCAGGGCACATTGGTTGAGAATGGGCTTTGCAGAAAAATAGGCATTACTCTGGCTTATTGGGGCCAGTTGTAATCCGCCGCGGATTATCAGCAGGTTTAAACCCAAAAGCAGTATAATGATAAATGGTTTAGCTATCACAGGGGCTTTGGGCTTTTTAAATTCAAAGTCGATGATATATTTTGACAGGAAGACGCCGGTAACGAATACCGCCACCATGATAATAAAGCTCAAAAAAATGGGTGACGAACTGGCTGCCGCAAAAGCTTCGGATGGGGCGTTAAAAAAAACGTCAAATGCCCTGAAATTTACTTTGGTACCCCATTCCCGGAATATATTGAGGTCTACAACCGTAACAAACGAAATTATAAAAATGCACAGGTAAACATAAAACCTTAGCCATTTTGTTTTGATGTTATGTTTACTGAACCAGTTAGCGCTAAAAACAAGCAGGGGGATTACACTAATATACGCCGCCACAGATGCATCCATGCGGATGCCATATAAAAAGGTTTGCCAGATCTCGTAAAAGCTGGTGCTGCTTAGCTTGTCCTGGAAATATATTTCAAATACTATGCGGGTTAGTATGGATAATAGAATCCAAAAGAAAAAGAAACGGCAAAAACTAAATAGACTTCTTAACATTGGGTTTCAAAAATAGTTATTTAAACCTGATGTTAAGATGTATTTAATGCAAGGTTAATGAAATATTAAATTGTGCTGACATGCAGTGCTTTAAGTGTATTACACATCCCGTTTATCTCCTCCCTGGTATTATAATAAAGCTCCGTCTGTGTTAGGTTTCCTGTTAAAATCTATAAGGGCTTTTTCTATATTTGGGAAACTCATCCTACATAATGAAAATACTACACAGATCCCTGTTGATTATTGGCATGTTTTTAAGTGTTAGCACGTTTGCACAGCATCAACCGGTAAATATGCAATATGTTGTTTCAATGGAAAAGGCGGCTGATCAGCTTTATCATGTTGAGCTAACAAATAAAACACCGGGGAAAGTGCTTGATTTTAAAATGTGCGCCTGGACACCTGGTTACTACCAGCTTATTGATTTTGCTGCCGCCGTACAAAACTTTAAGGTAGCCGATGGCAAAGGCGCAAACCTAAAGTGGATAAAAGCTTCAGAAAATACCTGGCGCGTTTATAATAACACTGCCGGCGCCGTTAAAATTTCATACGATGTAAAAGCTACCGTACCCTTTGTTGGCAATATTTACCTGGATGAAACCCGGGGATATATTACCCCCGGCGGGTTGTTTATGTACCTGGATAAAGAATTACACCATCCGGTTACTATAAAAATGAACCCGTACAGCAAATGGAATGCTATGGTTGCAACAGGTTTGGATACTGTAC
>NZ_JBFUKF010000709.1:0-1554 GCF_056400985.1 Mucilaginibacter sp. P4_G9
GACTCCTACAGAGTCAATCATACACCAACCATTTCCAACTCCAGCGGAGTTATGTGTTTGTAGTGAAAAATATTTTGTTTTGGCTCCGTAGGTGCCTCCTTTTTAAAAGCGATTTTCCTGGCAGAATCACATATTTGCGTCTCGCGTATGGCAATTTGTTATATTAGCAGCCAATTTTTATATGATGCAGATTGATAAGGCCGGGGAATTTATACTGGATAAAATAAACCGGGAACTCCCGGCTCATTTTTATTACCATAATGCCATGCATGCCGAAGATGTTTACACAGCGGCGAAACAAATTGCATTAACGGAGGGGATAAGCGGGGAGGACACAGCCTTGTTGTTAACAGCYGCCCTGTTTCATGACGCTGGTTTTCTGGTGAATGGGCAGGAAGATCATGAAATCAACTCCTGTAAAATTGTACGTGAATACCTGCCGGGGTTTGGTTATTCAACTGAAGGGACAGATCAGATCTGTGATATCATTATGGCCACTAAGCTGCCCCATGACCCGAAAAATAAACTGGGCGAAATTATTTGTGATGCTGATTTAGATTATTTAGGCCGGAATGATTTTTTTATACTTAGTAAAAGGTTATTTTCGGAACTTGTAATAACCCAAAAACTGGAAAATAAACAGGAGTGGGATAAACAACAGGTAAGCTTTCTAAAAAGTCATCATTATTTTACCAAAACAGCTATCGGTTTAAGGGCGGCTACCAAGGAAAAGCACCTGCAGGAAATAATTAAAACGTTAATTTAAAACACTATACATGTCTAAACCGGAGCATAGTTTACCTGAAATAATTAAGGATGTAGTTACCGTAATTATCGGGATCTTATTTTGCGGCTTTGCCTTAAAGGGATTTCTGGTCCCCAACAAATTTTTTGATGGCGGAGTAACCGGTATTTCCCTGCTCATTCACGAGCTTTACCATATCAACATCGCATTTGTTATTGTAATAGCTAATATTCCCTTTATCATCATGGGGATGTTCCAGGTAAACCGGGCGTTCGCGTTTAAAACCTTTGCCTGCGTTGTTGCATTGGGCATTTGCCTGCATTATGTGCCTTACCCGGTTATCACATCTGATAAGTTGCTGGTATCTATATTCGGCGGGGTATTTATGGGCCTGGGTGTAGGGCTTTCTATTCGGGGGGGCTGCGCGCTTGATGGTATCGAAATTTTGGCCCTTTACACACTTAAACGCAGCAGCTTTACCATCAGCGAGATCATTTTAGGCATCAATATCATTATCTTTTTAATCGCCGCATTTGAATTGGGGCTTCCAACGGCATTGTACTCTATATTAACCTACTATACCGCTTCGCGTACTATCAGTTTCGTAATTGATGGCCTGGAAGAATATACCGCCGTAAACATTATATCGGGTCAAAGCGAGATCATTAAAGAAAAGCTGGTTATGGAGCTTGGCCGCGGTATCACTGTTTATAAAGGCGAACGCGGTTTTTTAAAAGAAAGCTTTGATGTACACCAACCGGTTGATATCATTTTCACCGTAATAACCCGCTTTGAGGTACGCCGCTTAA
>NZ_JBFUKF010000710.1:0-1553 GCF_056400985.1 Mucilaginibacter sp. P4_G9
CCATAAATTCCGAAAGGAATGAATAATAAGATGCCTGCTGCGCATAGTACTTTTTTAACAACCTCTAATTTTAAAAATAATGAGCCCTTACCCATAACTTTTAAAATGTTTAAATTATATGCATGCAACGGATACATTATGCCGCAAACACATAAAATTTGGAAATAAGGCACTGCAGGCAACCACTTATCCGTAAGCAAAACATGAAACAATGGCCTGGCAACCACACATAGAAAGATCAAAGCGGGCGCATTCCAGAAAATAACTTGCTGCATCAGTTTTTTATAAACATTTTTTAGCTGTACGGGATCATGAGCTATCTGCGCAAACATTGGATAAGTAACTTTATTAATGGCTGCCGAAATATTACTTATTGGTAATTGACTAAGAGAATCTGCGCGGGAGTAAAAACCAAGCTGCGCTGCAGAAAAATACTTGCCTATGATAATTAAATAAAGGTTTTGGTATACGGTATCAATTAGCCCCGATACTGTCATTTTATAACCAAAATTGATATGTTTTTTAAAAAGCGCCCTATCAAACAGTAAACCTGGTCGCCAGGGTGAATAAATCCAGTGCAAAGCTGTTGATAAAAACGAAGTACATAATCCCATCCATACCAGGCTCCACACACCATAACCCAATTTTGCAAGTAAAATACCCAAAAGACCGCCTCCTATAGCTGCAGGTATTTGAATATTGGTTTGCAGTTTAAACTTCATATCCTTAATTAGTAAGGTGCTTTGTACACCAAAAAAAGCGTTTATAATTAAAATAAGACTATAAACACGTACAACCGCTTTTAATATTGGCTGATTATAAAAATCGGCTATGAGTGGAGCGAATAAAAAAAGTAACGCATATAACAAAGAACTACCGGCGAGGTTAAAATAAAAGACCGTTGAAAAATCCCGGTGATCTGCATCAGGAGTACGAATCAATGATGCAGTTAAACCACTATCTAATAACGAGTTACCAATTGCAATAAAAAGCGACAACATGGCTATCAATCCAAATTGTGACGGATCCAAAATGCGGGCAAGGAAAATAGATATACCAAACCCCACTATTTTTGCACTAATCTGCTGCCACAAAGACCATAATATGCCCGAAACAGCTTTTTCTTTATAAGTCATATTATTTTTACAGGCGGGCGTTTACAATGTTATCTGGAAAAAATGCTTTCAGATCATAAAGGACGGTATTGGGTTTACACATATCTTTAAGATTAATCTCCTTAAATTCGTCATGTGCTACGGCAAGTAAAATACCGTCATAAGTTCTTTTTTTAGATTCTCCGTTCTCACATATTACCCCATAGGCTCGTTTTGCCTGCTCGGCGTTAGCCCATGGATCATGTATATGTACTTTTACCTTATACTCTTCCAGGCGCCTAACGATGTCTATTACGCGTGTATTTCTAACGTCGGGACAGTTTTCCTTAAAGGTAAAACCAAGTACCAGTACTTCAGCATTAATCAATGATGTGCCACGACATGTAATTTGTTTTATAAACTGATCGGCCACATATGCGCCCATTGAATCATTTATAC
>NZ_JBFUKF010000711.1:0-1551 GCF_056400985.1 Mucilaginibacter sp. P4_G9
CCTTTACAGATGATGTATATGGCGTAACCCTACACCCCAGCGAGGTAAGCGGCAGGTATACCATCAGCGTAGATGATTTTGTTTTATTCGATAGAAAAAGAGAGGGCCGCTTCCCGGAAATAAAAGAATTAAAACAATTGGTAAGAGATAAGGTTAATCCCGAAAAAAGCCTTGGTCATTCGGATAAAAAATAGCATTTTGTCAATAAAAACTCCAATTGATTATCATTTTCAATTGCAATTATCATTTTTACTATCACTCAAAGCAAATAAAACTTAAAAAGCCCCGATTTTTCAATATAAAAGCGCCTCGATTTCATCGTTTTCAAATAATTGTTAATTTTAAATCATTAAAAAGGTAAATAATATAGTATCGTTGTACTCTATAGTATTACTGGATATTTTTATTTAATATTGTTTAACTTTGTGAGTTTTATTTTAGAAAATGCTTTCCAAAAAAACCAAGTACGCAATTAAAGCATTGGTGATCCTGGGCAAAAACATGGATCAGCCACCGATGCAAATTTCCAGAATCGCCGAGGCCGAACGTATCCCCAAAAAGTTTCTTGAGCAGATACTGCTCGATCTTCGCAACGCGGGTTTCCTGTATAGTAAAAAAGGTGCAGGCGGCGGCTACAGCCTAAACCGCGATCCCAAAGAAATATTTTTGGTAAGCATTATGCGTATAACCGATGGCCCTATTGCCATGGTGCCTTGCGCCAGCTTAAATTTTTACCATAAATGCGATGAATGCCACCAGGAAACCACCTGCGGTATCAGGGATGTTTTTGTTGATGTAAGAGACGCTACTTTGAAGATCCTGAGCGAAACCAGCATTGCCGATATCATATCGCGCGAGCAAACACTCATCAATATATAATCTCATAAAACTGTCAAATAGCAGTTTTTTTAAATTAAATTCTACCAATTCCCTATACTATGTATATATTTGGTAAATAAAACATAATGAATTCTATTAATACAATTATTTACATGCGGATGTATTGCTGTTTAAGCGGCGGTAAGGCACGGCTATAATTAGTATTAACCAACATACGCCTCTTTAGCCTAAGCCAAAGGGGCTTTTTTTATAATTGATTAAAACATAAGATATGCAGAGCTTCAGAACAGAACTGGAGAACCCGATAGTTGAACAGGATATTATTGACCTGGAAAAAAAGATCAGGGCTTTTCGCGAAGGTAAAATACATGACGAAAAATTCAGGAGCCTCCGTTTGGCACGTGGCGTTTATGGCCAGCGCCAGCCCGGTGTGCAAATGGTACGCATTAAATTGCCATTTGGAAAAGTTACGTTTAAGCAGCTGCTAAAAATTGCCGATATATCTGACGAGTACGGAAGCCGCAACCTGCACCTTACCACCCGCCAGGATATCCAGATCCATTATGTAAGTCTTGACCGCACCCCCTAACTTTTGGCCAGGCTTGAGCATTACGATATTACCCTGAGCGAAGCCTGCGGAAATACGGTAAGAAACGTAACCGCCTCCCCTACCGCAGGTATCGATCCACTGGAACCGTTTGATGTTTCGCC
>NZ_JBFUKF010000712.1:0-1550 GCF_056400985.1 Mucilaginibacter sp. P4_G9
TGACCATATTAGCCTGCGCATTATATTTTAATTATTTTATTGGCGTAGGTAAACGGCGTTTTTATTTATCGGTGCTTATTTTTTTTGTTCTGTTAGCGCTTTCAATGATAATTATGGTTMTAGATCATCGTTATCCCAATATAATTGATCCGCTGAGGAGTAAAATGCTCGACGAACAAGTTAAGCAAAGTCCATCTGGGTTGGCTATAACCCAGTTTAATTTTGGATACCAGGTTGCTGCTTTTACTGCTTTTGTTTTTGTTGCAGCGTACACATTCAGGCAATATATTTTAGTAAAACTACTTGTTCTGTTTGCCTGCATGGTCTGCCTTTACCTGGGTATGAACAGATCAGCGTTTGTAAGTTTTGGCGGCGCCGTTGTAGTGTTTCTGTTTATTTACTATCGTTATAAAGCAGTACTGCTTGTTGTAGCAACTATACTCGTAGGGTTTGCGGTTTACACTTATGTATTAAAAGGGAATATGGATGAGAAAAACAATATTTTGTCCAAAAATCAGGCTAAAGAGGCTAATGAGTTTAACCGGGCAAATCTTGCTATTGAAAATCTTAAAATTTTTGCCGACTACCCTTTTGGTCTTATATTTTATGGGAAAAACTGGGATGATGTTACCTATAGAAATCCACTATTCACTTTCGGATTGTCGTCGCATAATGCATACTTAATGTTTATAACCTACCTGGGTCCATTTTTAGGACTTGGAATATTAGGAGCCCTTTATTACCGGATAGTTCGGCTTTTTTATCAAACAATAAAAAATGCTCATTATAAAAATAATGCTTTGTATTTAGCCCTGTTTTTTTCCTTTATCGCAGTTTCACTTAATGCCTTGTCCCATAATGGATGGCTGATGAGCGTTGATGGACCTACAATATTCCTTTATTTTGCTATACTCCAATATAATAATATTGCCCAATCTGAATCTCAACAAGAACCTATAGGTAGCGCGGAATAAAAATTTAAAAGCTGCCATTCACTTTATCATTTTATTATTATGAAAAAGAAGTTATTCCTGGTTGTTGGCTCCCTTGGAGCCGGTGGATCCGAGCGTGTTTACTGGCTGCTTTCACAGTATTTTAACAAAGAAGAATATGACGTATCTGTTGTTTTTTTAAATGGCAGTAATCGTTGTTATTCAACTGAGATAGATGGAGTTCGCTTTATTGATCTTAAAACTGTAAAAGCTTCAAAATCATTTTTTAAGCTATATAACCTTTTTAAGACTGAAAAACCTTATGCGGTTTTTTCAACAACAGATCATATTAACGTATTAATAGCAATGATAGCCTGTTTTATAAAGCTACCCCATTTAATAGCAAGGGCATCTAACAATCCTAAACAAATGAGGGAGTTTTATGGCTTTAAGGCCAGGTTCTATAACTTTTTTTCAAGATTTTTATTCTTTAAGTTTAATTTCATTGTCTGCCAGTCAGAAGAAATGCGGCGCTCATTAGCAGCCTTATACCGTATTCGCCCTAATAAGTTAATAGTCATCCATAATCCTGTTATCCAATCCTGTACTTTAAAAGAT
>NZ_JBFUKF010000713.1:0-1548 GCF_056400985.1 Mucilaginibacter sp. P4_G9
ACTTGGGACTTAAGACTAACCAAACGATGCAAAACATCATCCTAAGTAAAAGTAATAAGCATATAAATGGCACGGTAAACCTTACCGGGTCGAAAAGTGAATGTAACCGCGCACTTATTATCGAAGCGCTAAGCAACGGTAAAGTGAAGGTGGAAAATGTTTCTGATGCGGCTGATGCTGTGTTATTAGCAGGGATTTTAAGGAAGAGCCAAGAATCAAGAGTCAAAAATCAAGAGGTATTGGCAGATAACAGCGGCGAACCACTCACCGCTCACCACTCACCGCTCACCACTGTTGACATCGGCCCTGCCGGCACGGCTATGCGCTTTTTGACTGCCTTTTATGCCATACAGGATGATGAAGTAATGTTAACCGGCAGCAAAAGGATGAAGGAAAGGCCAATAGGTGTATTGGTTGATGCGTTACGGGAACTGGGAGCCCATATTGATTATGAAGAAAAAGAGGGCTACCCTCCTATAAAACTAAAAGGCAATTTCGGGCAGCTCACTCGTAAGATCAGTATTAAAGGTAACATCAGCAGTCAATATATTACGGCCCTGTTACTCATCGCTGCCCGATTGCCTTTGGGCTTGGAATTACATATTGAGGGTGAACTAACTTCGCGCCCATATGTTGAAATGACTTTAGCGATGTTGCAAAGTGCAAATATACAGCACGTTTGGACTGATAATGTCATTTCAATACCAAATCAGGATTTTGCAACAACATCATTACACGTTGAACCAGATTGGAGTGCAGCATCATACTGGTATGCCATTGCAGCTTTAGCGGACGAAGCCGAACTTTTACTTACCGGGTTAACACCTTATAGCCTGCAGGGCGATAGTGTGATCACCGAGATCATGGCTAACTTTGGGATCACATCGCAATTTAAAGATGGCGGTGTACATTTATTGAAAGAAGCAAAGCCTTTAAGCCGTAAAATATTTGACATGAAGGAATGCCCGGACCTGGCGCAAACCGTTATTGTTGTGTGCGCGGCATTGGGTCACGAAGCTACATTTACAGGCCTTGAAACGCTAAAGATCAAGGAAACCGACCGTATTTTGGCACTACAAACCGAACTTGCAAAAATGGGTGTTAAACTAATTGAAAAAGGCCAGGTTTATAAACTGGATTGCAGTGAAAAGTTTATCCCCGAACGCATGTTTATCAATACTTATCATGATCACCGTATGGCTATGGCTTTTGCACCGCTGGCACTTATTATTCCTCAACTGGAATTTGAGAACGGCCCGGTAGTTGACAAATCATATCCGGCTTTCTGGACTGACCTGGAAAAGCAAGGATTTACTGTGGAAGCGGTAGAAGGTTAAAGGCAAAAGGCGAGAGTCTTAATCGTAAACACATAAACCAAGCGCCGGCTTGTAAAATCGGCGAAAGACTTACGAGGTTTAACTCGATAATATTGTTTTTAGCCTCATTGATGGCTTCGCCGTTTTAAAACTTCGTAAGTCTGGATTCTAAAAACCACAAACCATAAAACCAGCCGTCATTGCGAGGCACGAAGCAATCCCATACTTACAA
>NZ_JBFUKF010000714.1:0-1545 GCF_056400985.1 Mucilaginibacter sp. P4_G9
GTTATTGTTTGTACAAAGTGCGCAGGAGGAATAGAAGATATTCCCGGTATTTTTAAAGCTGAAGTAAATAATATAAATGAATTATTGCTTGCCATTGGTAAAGCGCTGAAAACCAATTCTGATAACAAAATGCTTATACGGCATTATATCCAAAACAGAACCCCCGAAATTTTTATCAATACTATCTTGAAAGCCTTAGTATAATAAATCTTCATATCACTAATAATTTGAGTGATCATTATTCATTGTTAACTTTTTAAATTAAAATATCATGGAACCCAAAACTAAACTATTGGAAAAAGTACTATTACTTGCTGTATTAGTATTTGCTGTTACGCTAAATAACAGCTGTAAAAAAGGTATACAAAACCCGGTTGTACACGATACTATAACGGTACATGATACACTAATAACGGTACATGATACTACCGGTCATGATACTTCAGGAGGTATAGCAATAAATTTAATCGGTTTAAAGTCTGATAGTGGTTTTGCCTACAAAGTTGGATATAATCTTCCACAGATGGGAGATTCAAATTCCAAGCCTACCGCTTCTACCCTCCGGCTTTTCGAAAATGGTGTTGAGCTGGGCCCCGCACATTCAGTTCATCAAGACATTCGCGTATTTGGCCTGGGCGAATTTAGCCATTGGGGAAACATGTTGATTTTTTCAACCTCTGATAATACAAATCCACTTTCAAATGGCCGAAAGTATACTTACAAAATGAAATAAATATTTTCAGCGCAATCTTATGTATTTTCCTGAATGCTATTATTAATGCGCTTTCTTAAATTAAATTCTTCAGAATTATTATAATATACTATTATAATAATTCTGAAAACTATCTCAATGAATGTTAACCTGGAAGTGGGTGATTGCAATTCACTTCCACGGCTGGAGACTACCTGAGCAGCCCTGTCCCGGGGAACCCTTCCAACGTAAAATAAACTAAAGGCAATTTTCTGTAACGCTTTCTTTTTAAACTTTAAACCTAAATTTATGAAAATTTTAATTACCGGCACAGCTGGTTTTATTGGCTATCATTTGGCCAAACATTTGCTTGAAAGAGGAGATACCGTTGTTGGCATCGATAATTTAAATGATTATTATGATGTAAGGCTGAAATATGCCCGTTTGGCCAATACAGGTATTCAGGTAAATACTTTGGAAGATGGAATACCAGTTCGGAGTAAAAAGTATCCAAACTATACTTTTATAAAATTGGATTTGTTAGATAAAGAGCAACTGGATTGTACTTTTCAAAGTTTTAAGTTTGATGCTGTATGTAACCTGGCAGCACAGGCGGGTGTTCGTTATAGTTTAACCAATCCCGATGTTTATATTGATTCAAATATAAAAGGGTTCCTGAATATATTAGAATGTTGCAGGCATTTTAAAATTAGCCATTTGGTATATGCAAGTTCTTCAAGCGTTTACGGATTAAATAAAAAAATGCCATTCAATGAACACGATATTGCTGATCATCCCGTTTCATTGTATGCAGCTTCAAAAAAAGCAAATGAAATGATGGCACATACCTACAG
>NZ_JBFUKF010000715.1:0-1527 GCF_056400985.1 Mucilaginibacter sp. P4_G9
TCTTGCCATTTCATCGTATAATCTTTCAAGGTGGGTGAGTGACCTGAAAACCGGCTGGTGAGTATGCCCGGTTATAAGCAATGTGTTTTCGCGTTTAGCAACCCATTCGTACATAATCCGGTTGTGATCGGTTTTTAGCAGATCGTTGTTGGCTGGCGTATTAGGATTCACCTTTAGATAAGCCTGGAGCGGGGCCCAGATATCAGACACAAACCATTTGCTAAACCAGTTGCCATCACTTTGCAGGTCGCCCTGGTGGCCGTGAGTAAGGTATACATTAAGCGGCATGCCATTTACCTCGGTTTGTAATACGGCGCCTTCATAGATGCTTATCCGTTGCCCATATACCTGCACTAACCCTGCGATAGCAAGAGGATCATTATCCCAATAAAGGTCGTGATTGCCAAATATCTTGAAAAAAGCTTTGCGGTTAATAAAGCGCTTTTCGCTTTCAAAGGTGGCTTTATTGTGTCTTTTTATGGTGATGAAAAGGTTTTCCCAAAGCTCTTCACTATCACCCAGGTTAATATAACAAAAACGCTGCTCTTCATAATAGTCAAGTGCTGTAAGATAGTTTTTCTCAGCCAATGCAAAAATGTCCATATCATCACGTGCACCTTTATGCTGATCAGAAAAGATGATGAATTTATCTACGCCGGTATCAAAGGGAATCACCAGCCCTTTCTTTCCGGGCCTGGTAAGTATGTTTTTATACAGGCGGCTTAATGCCTTATCCACCCGCTTCTTATCGGGCCTCGACGATAGCCTGTCGGCAAGTATGGCCACCCGTTTTGTTAACAGCTTTTGCAGAAATTTGCGCATGGGTTTTTAACGTAATATAAAACTTTTGTGCTAATAAAAAGAAGCTAAAAAAGCACCTGTCCGTTTTTTAACGGTGAAAAATTCCGTTAAAAAACGGATAGCAATATTGCTTTGTAAATTATATATTGCTTACTTATTAATCCCCGATTATATATGAAAATTATTGATTTAAAAACCGCAAAAAAAATGGTGGATCACTATCACACCACCCGGAAAAACGTTATCGACAAAACTCATGGTATTAATGATACCAGATCTGTTTGGTTCGATATTGATTCATTTAAGGGTTTTGTGAACAACCTACCTGCAGAAGCAACTGGTGTAAGGGTTCATTTTGCTTCTCATGACGAAACAGAAACAAAATCGCCCAGCCAGACAACGGTTGTTTTTGCTGGAACTATTAGTAAGGAGAGCAGTCATACAGACGCTGTTTTAGACAGTACTGTGCTTGCTGCTGGATTAGAACCCGCAAATGGCGGCAAAGCCTGTCCCCCAATCTGTCCTTGACTTTAGAACGATAACATTCAATATTTGTGATAACTTTAACAAGATGCTTGTATATACACTATTTTAGCATTTAATTTAAAGATCATAAATATTGAATGCTATTATTTAACCTTTATCTTCTTTCTCTCCCTTTAACATTTGCTGCTTGCCTTTACTCGTATAAATCGTTCGATGATAGTTTTAAGCCGTTTTTGCCAT
>NZ_JBFUKF010000716.1:0-1524 GCF_056400985.1 Mucilaginibacter sp. P4_G9
CTAAAACACTTATAATCAAACAATTAAGTGTTTCACCTCTATTTTCAACAAACACTAAACAGCTGACTACCAGCACAAATGGCGTTCCACACCGTTCGGGGCGTACCAGCGTTCCGGTGGAACACCTAAATGCGTTATATTTATTTCCCTCTCCCGGTTAAGCTTTTAATCAAGTCGGTTTCATCAGTTTTATATGGAGTACCATCCTGGCGAAAGATATCATGAAACCATAATTTAGGTTCGCTGCCATCTGGCATTGGGGCATCCCAGGCATAAATTGTATTGGTTTTGCCAGATACAAAACCCCAGTTGATGGCGCCCACATTTTCCTTTTTCAACATCGGTAATATGGTACTAAACAGGCTGTTACGCGGGCGGGCCATATACTCAGTACAGATCAGCGGGCGACCAACCATTTTAAGGAACTGAACGGTTTTTAAGTGCTCAGCTTCCGGCGAATAATCGTGATAAGTAACCACATCCGAATTAGCTATCTGGAAACGATTCAGATCCTCTAAATTCCATGCCCATACACCGGCGCTTAGCGGCTGGGCCGGATTTACCTGCCTTGCCCATTTAAATATGTTTTTAAGCAGCGGTAAAGATTTATTGCCTTTATCCGAGTTGCCTGGTTCATTGTACAAATCCCAAAGCAAAATGCGTTTATCGGTAGCAAACCGGGTTAAAATATCCTTTACATATTTTTGTAAAACCGGGGAATCGGCCATCTCCTCGGATGCCGGTTGCCCGGGATCCTGCATCCAGCCTGAGTTATGGATCCCTGGTTTTGGACCTGGTTGTTTGCCTATTTTGGGGACTTTGTTCCAGCAATCATCAAAAAACACAAACATGGTTTTGATGCCATGCTTACTGGATATGGCCAAATATTGATCCATACGTTTCTTAAACCCTTCCGGATCCTGCTGCCAGGCAAGGTGATGTAAAAATACGCGCATCACGTTCATACCCAAGCCCTGGGCATAACCCAGCTCACGATCAATAGTTTTGGGATCAAACGAATCGGCCTGCCACATTTCCAGCTGGTTTATGGCGTTGCTTGGTATAAAATCGCTGCCAACCAGCCACTGATTTTTAGTATACCATTCCCTTGCCCTTTGTTGCGACCATACTTGAGCGGTTACCTTTTGCTGGGCGGTCAGCCTCATGCTCAATGGCATTAAAAAAGCCAGGGCTAATACTTTTAATTTAGTTTTCATATATAGGTGTTTTATGGTTCTTATTAACTAACAGGATGTTATATGTCACTTACATTTAAAACTGTGTATAATTTTTTATTCAACTAAAGGGAACGAGGAAATCTTTAATCTTGAATCCACAAAAATATGCTGCAGAGGATTAAAAAAATTACCATATACGCACTTCGGAGTTATAAAAGAACATAATACCAAAAGAAACAGGTACTTTACTTTACCTGCAGTGAATAATTCGGCTTTACTTCAAAACTAAAGGTTTGGCTGCCTGCCGCGCCGCTTTGGGTTATGCCTTGTATTACCCCAATATAGG
>NZ_JBFUKF010000717.1:0-1523 GCF_056400985.1 Mucilaginibacter sp. P4_G9
CAGGTAGGCAATTGGGGCGTTCCAGTTTATAGTAACCTCGTTAGCGGCATAAGCGTTGGTATCGTCTACATAAGCTTCATCCGGTACTTTAGATGGAACTTTGATCCCGTCCTGCATCCCTGGGTTTGGCCCGCCTGCCAATAAACCGGGGATAGGATCAATCACACCATCACTTGCCGAAGGCCGATGATGCGGGTTCATTGGTGTTTTACTGCCGTAACCGGTTACATAAGAGTAGCCTGAAGCATTTCTTCCTAAAAGATAATCAAGGTTGGCCAAAGCATTATCCAGGTATTTTTTATTGTGCGATAATTTATAGGCCTGAATCAATAAAACGCCTTCGTTTGCAGCATCAGAATTACTACCCCAGCCAAAATGTTTTGCAGATTGCGTCATAGCCGTTTGGTAAGCATTGTCATCAACACCATTGATCAATTCGTCTGCCGTATTCAATAATCTCTTTTTTATCTCGGGCAGCTCATTAAAGGTTTTAACATCCGCGTTTTTTATGAGCGTGTAATACCCCAGTAATTTTACCTGCCCCCAGGCCGGCACCGGCATTTTATCATCGGGAAGCAGGTTAATGTTTTTTAAATATCCGCCATCTTTTGTGGTTACAAATAACTCAGATGCAGCCCAGATAAATTCGTCGGTAAAATCATTGTCTCCGTAGCCACCGGTAGTTATTGCCGGATTAAATTTCTTATTCATTTCATCCTGCCGGTAAGCTACATTGGGATTTTTTTGAGTCCATACCCAGGCCGTTTTGGCTGCTATAAGGCATGAATCGGCCAAGCCCGGCGTTTGTGGTGCAAATTTCTTAAAGATTCTTGCAGCCTGTGCCATAACGGCGGCAAAATCTAATGTTGCAGCTGTGCCCTTTTGCACCACGTAGCGTGGCGTGCTATCCTTATCGGGCATTTCAAATTTATCAAAAGCAGCATTGGTTAATTTGTTGTAAACGCCGCCATCGTTGGGGTCCTGCATGGTGAGCATCCAGCGTAAGTTCCATAATACCTCGTTCAACAGATCAGGCAGGCCATTTCCGGTTTCCGGGATATTGAGCTTTACCGAATTCATGTGCCTTGGAAAATCTTCGTACAACGAAAGCAGGGTACTTGTAGAGATACCGCTGTTTACAATGTATTTGTTATAATCTCCTGCATCGTACCAACCGCCGGGCGACGAAATAACTGTACCGGCAGGTCGTTTTTCGCTTGCGGCAGATGGGTGGATCAATACCTTATTATCCGGATGCCCTTCTGCCCTGGCCCATTTGCCGGCATACTTTTGGGTTAAGGGGGTTGATGCCCGCATAAAATAATAGGCTTTGATAACAGCACCCGCCACCTTTTCATGAACGCCATTTTTTATCCTGAAAGGATAGGAATATCCCACACCTGCAATATAAAGCCGGTACTCACCTGGTTTTTCTAATTTGCTAAAATCGGCAATATAGGTTGTTTTACCTGCAAATGAGGGCTTCACCGATGGCTTCAGGATACTGCTGAATACTGTATGCT
>NZ_JBFUKF010000718.1:0-1521 GCF_056400985.1 Mucilaginibacter sp. P4_G9
TTACCAACCTTAGCCATAGCCTCAGCTATTAATGAACCGATAACCTCGTCATTATTTGCAGAGATAGATGCAACTTGTTTTATTTTGTTATTGTCTTCGCCTACAGTTTGTGACTGAGCTTTTAAGTTTTCAACAACAGCCGAAACAGCTTTATCAATACCACGTTTTAAATCCATTGGGTTTGCACCGGCAGCTACGTTTTTAATACCTGCAGTTACAATTGCCTGTGCTAAAACGGTAGCAGTAGTAGTACCATCACCTGCAATATCTGCAGTTTTTGATGCAACTTCTTTAACCATCTGGGCACCCATATTTTCTAAAGCATCTTTTAGTTCGATCTCTTTAGCTACTGTTACACCATCTTTTGTAATGATAGGCGAACCGAATTTTTTATCAATAATTACGTTTCTGCCTTTAGGGCCTAATGTTACTTTAACTGCATTAGCTAAAATATCAACACCGCGTTTTAGGGCGTCGCGTGCTTCAACATTGTATTTAACTTGTTTTGCCATGTTTTTTAATTTTTGAATTAATGAATTATTGAATTACTGATTTCGAATATTATTTAATCAGTTTTTCGATATTCAATAACTATTCGCTGTTTTAAGTTTTAAATTGAATTTACAGAATTATTGATTTTACAGAATGATTCAATAAATCAATTCTTCAATAATTCGATAATTAGTTACAATACCGCGTAAATGTCAGATTCGCGCATAATTAAATACTCTTTACCTTCATAAGTAATTTCGGTACCGGCATATTTACCATATAAAACCTGGTCACCCACTTTTACTGTTAAAGGCTCATCTACTTTGCCGTCGCCTACTGCAACGATGGTTCCACGCTGAGGTTTTTCTTTAGCGGTATCCGGGATAATAATTCCCGAAGCGGTTTTCTCTTCGGCAGCTGCGGCCTCTACAACCACTCTGTCGCCGATTGGTTTAATGTTTAATGACATAGTTATATGTTTTAATTTTATTTAAGTTTCATGCACAACTACTCATCAATTATGCCAAGCAAATGCTATGGCAAATATTGGCATACTTAACTGTTGTAATGGCAGCAAAAGAATAATTTAATTTTTATCCTTAATGTTATTTTAACCTGCCCGTGTCATCATGTCAGTAAGGCAATATCAATAAAAAAGGCTTTGGGGGTATCCAAAGCCTTTTTTTATTTGATATAAAGCGCGTAATGCAATTACGGTTTTTTAACAGGAGCCGGTGCCGGTGTTGTTGGTAAAGACTGAGCCGGAGCAGTATTAGTTGGTTTTGATGCTTTTTCAATTTGATTTTGCAGGGCAGGATTTTCACTGCTTGCCGAACCGCCTTTTGCAACCACGTTAATAGCTAATGCTAAAACCATTACAACAATGGCCAGTGTCCAGGTACCTTTTTCTAAAAAGTCGCCGGTTTTTTGAACCCCCATTAATTGTGATGAGCTTGAAAAATTAGATGATAAACCACCACCTTTAGGGTTTTGAATAAGTACKATAAGMCCTAAAAGAGCACATACAAT
>NZ_JBFUKF010000719.1:0-1519 GCF_056400985.1 Mucilaginibacter sp. P4_G9
AAACATATACAAACCATAACTATATTTCCCTAAAAAAACCAACCACTTTTTTTTAAAAAATGACCGGAGCGATGTATTGGAGGAAACAAGCAGTAGTATAAGAACAGCAAATGTTGCACTTAATATAGTAAAAGAAAACAAAAAAATGATGGGACTTCTATGATAATCTGTACCAAAAAAACAAAAAACAGCAGTAAGTAAAACTGTTAAACCACAAAATAAATATGTGCCTTTCTTTTCGGGTATACTATAGCCTGTACTTAGTAAAACAGAAATTAACGAGCCAAAGGCCAAAGAATCGATCCTGGTAAAGGTAAATATGTAAATAGATTGCGCATGCCAACCTATGTAATATAAATAGATCCTTAGAATTAAGGATAAAAGTATTACTCCTATGCTGATTTTTTTTAGCGAGCGAATTGAAGCAATATAAACTACAAAAGGCCATATTAAATAAAATTGCTCTTCAATAGCTAAAGACCATAAATGTGACGAACCTGCCGTAGAAAAAGTATCACCAAGCGCTTGCTTGATATTTGATAAATAAATCCAAAACCACAATTGAATGCTTTGTGTAAAGTGAATTTTCCCGGCTTCAACTACACTAACTTTTGAAACTATAAAGGGATAAAATAGCAAAAAAAGTAAAACAAGATACAAATAGTATAAGGGAAATATTCTTAGTGTCCGTCGGTAATAAAAAGAAAGAAAATAATTAGCCCCATTTTTCTTTTTTATTAATATGCCTGTTATCAAAAACCCCGACAGTACGAAAAATAAGTCAACACCTATCCATCCAACTGATATCACATAATTAAATGCCCTGTCTAAAACTGTGTAATTAAATTTTTCAATAAAATTAAAATGGTAAATCATTACGAGTAATACGGCGAGTCCCCGCAACCCATCTAATTCAACAATATGCTTTTTATTTAAACTTTCAGTCATTATTGGTATTTAATTAAAATACGTCGTTTTAGAAGTTGTGTGTTATTAATAACGTTAGCAAGGATAGATTTAAAGAAATTGCACTAGTTGTTTTCTTTTATTTTACAGTAAATCTGCGTGAAATAGGACATTTTTAATATAGCAAATGCAAAGCCTCTGGAGCCATCCTTAAATCCACCAAGAAGAAAAAAACTCCCAAAAAAATATGCCGGACCAATAAATATACTTTTCATCAATTTATATTTAAGTCGCTGCTTCCACGTCATGTGCTTATTATTATCCTGATTGTTGAAGGCTTTTATAAATCTGTTTGCCTCCCAAGCAGAATATTCATTATGCTTGGTAACATAATGGTTTACTCCCCGATAATCTCTATGATCTATTTTACTTTTTATCGTTCCTATCTCCCCTTCAAGAATAGGATGCTCATGGATTTCCATATCCAGCTTGCTCCACTTTTCTTCATCAATCTGCTCATATTCTCCTGCTCCTACCCGAAATAATGCCAGTTTATTCAATGGATAACCGCCGCGCAATTGCTTTCCTAAAAAGTATATGGTATAAGTTAACC
>NZ_JBFUKF010000720.1:0-1518 GCF_056400985.1 Mucilaginibacter sp. P4_G9
GTGCAGCAGGAACGTATTGCTAACCTGGTACACGAAATCCAATTCGGCACATTAAAAAACGACCTTAAGCTTTGGCGCCAGGGTGGCGCTTTCGATCTGTTACAGGGCATCCTTATCATTAACCGCTACCAATATCCCGATCTGGACGAACAGAAAGTTATAAACCAGATAGAATCCATTAAGCGCGACATCTGGATCCAGATGATGAATGAGGCCAGCCCAAAAGAACAGATTAAGCTTATTAATCATGTGTTCTACAATATTTATGGCTTCAGCGGCAACACCTCCAACCACCTCGACCCGCAAAACAGCTTCCTGAGCCAGGTGCTGGAAACCAAGAAAGGTAACCAGATCTCGCTGGCCATCATCTATTCCATTATTGCCCAAAAATTGGATATCCCGGTTTACGGTGTAAACCTGCCGCAGCATTTCATTTTAGCTTACCTGGATGAAAGTATGGAAAGTGAATTTGAAGGTAACATCCTGTTTTACATCAATGCTTTTAATAAAGGCTTTATATTTGGCCGCAGGGATGTGGATATGTTTTTGAAACAGCTTAATCTTAAGTTTGATAAACAATTTTATGAGCCTTGCTCAAATACGGATATTATTAAACGGGTGATCCGCAACCTCATCAGTGCCTACGAAAATCTTGGTTCGACGGAAAAGGTAGTGGAATTAAATGAATTGTTGGGGATATTGGGGTAAACCTTGTTTAAGATTTAGTCAACTACTACTTTATCTAATCCTTCTTTCCACGCATAGTATAATCCTTGACTATGTAATTTAGAAATGTTAACTCCATTTATCCAATCATAATGTTTTTTAATATAATCGTTAAACCGTAATTTGAGGTCATGGGCCGTTATAGTTTTATGCTCATCAACTAAAGCGATAAGAGTATCCATAATGAAACTACGCCCCTGACTCATAGCAGTCCGACATAATTCGGCATATGTAATTATGTCCAAATCCGATAAGTGATTAAATTTAATCTTAGATTTATTGGCTGTAACCAATTCTTACCAAACTCCATAGCCATACTAAGGCCTTCATTAAGTATTTCCTCTTTCAACGTATGCTTTATACTAAACAACCTTGTTATTAAGCTCATAAAAAAATATCGAACAGGCAGATCTTACTTTCCACTCAAAAAACCATTCTCCTCCAGCCAATTGGTGGCCCATTCAAACCATTTGCCTTTGTTTTTGGAGTTATTCATGCCAAAACCATGCCCACCTTCCTGGAACAGGTGCAACTCGGCTTTCACTTTATTTTTGAGCAAAGCATCATAAAACAACAGGCTGTTTTGTACAGGTACTGTATTATCATCCTCGGCATGTACCAAAAATGTAGGCGGCGTATTGGCCGTAATTTGTTTTTCGTTGGAGTATAATTCAAGTTGCGCTGCCGATGGTGTTTTGCCTATCAGGTTTTCGCGCGAGCCAACATGCGCCTGTTCACCAAAACTTATCACAGGGTAAATCAGCATCATAAAATCGGGRCGCAGGCTAATGT
>NZ_JBFUKF010000721.1:0-1512 GCF_056400985.1 Mucilaginibacter sp. P4_G9
CTATCAGACGAGGGACAAATACAGTCCATTACTTTAAAAACATTTCATGTTAGAGTTTGCCGAAATTGAATATACCGATCGTAAAACACTCTTTGTTGAAGTGATTTTGCCCCTAGCTATTTCAAAAAATTATACTTACCGTGTACCCTTTGAGCAAAACGATGTTGTGGCCATAGGCAAAAGGGTGGTAGTACAGTTTGGTAAAAGTAAACTGTATACGGCAATAGTGAAGGAGATAACAACACTGGCCCCAGAAAAATATGAGGCCAAATATATTATTGAGGTGCTGGATGATCAGCCCGTGGTTACTCCCCATCAGCTTTATTTTTGGCAATGGATTGCCGACTATTATATGTGCAATATTGGCGAGGTAATGAATGCCGCCCTGCCCGCCGCTCTTAAACTGGCCAGTGAAACCCGCATAGAACTTAATAAAGAATTTGATATAGATCGTTCGTCTCTTCATGATAAGGAGTTTTTGATTGTGGAGGCACTGGATATTCAACCCGAACTTACTATAAGTGATATTGCCAAACTGCTGGGCCAAAAAATAGTAATGCCTATTTTGAAACTGATGTTTGAGAAAAATATCATTCACATCAGCGAGGAAGTGAGTGAGCGTTATAAACCGCGTAAGCGCACTTTTGTTACGCTTAACCCGGTTTATAATAATCCCGAAAACCTGCGCGAGCTTTTCCCGATATTGGAAAAGCGGGCTCCTAAACAGGCTGATGCGCTATTGGCTTATATTAAGCTATCCCGTCATCAAAAGGCGATTACAAAAAACGAACTGATTGAGGAAAGCGGAGCAGGGGAATCGAGCATTAAAGCGCTGATTGAGAAAGAAATCCTGTTTGCTGAGGAGAAGAATGTTAGCAGGCTGCATTTTGAGCAGGATGCCGATGCTATTACCAATTTTGAGCTGAGCGAACAGCAATCAGAGGTTCTGCAAAGCATCCGTAACCAGTTTGCTGAGAAGGACGTAACATTGCTGCATGGTGTAACCTCATCCGGGAAAACGCTGATCTATATAAGGCTTATTGAAGAAATGATGCGTAACGACCGCCAGGTACTTTACCTGCTGCCAGAGATAGCGTTAACTACTCATATTATAGAAAGGCTGCGGATTTATTTTGGTGCCGATATCGGTGTTTATCATTCCCGTTTTAATGATAATGAAAGGGTTGAGGTTTGGCAAAAGGTATTAAATAACGATTATAAGGTTATCCTGGGGGCCCGCTCGTCATTATTCCTGCCATTTAACGATCTTGGGTTGATCATAGTGGATGAAGAACATGAAACTTCCTACAAACAATTTGATCCGGCACCGCGCTACAACGCCCGCGATGCTGCTGTCTTTTTGGCCAGCTCACACCAGGGGAAGGTATTATTAGGTTCGGCCACACCTTCATTTGAAAGCTATCATAATGCCAAAACCGATAAATACGGCTTTGCCGAACTAACTGAGCGATTCGGCGGGGTACAGCTACCGGATGTTGAGGTAGTGAGCAT
>NZ_JBFUKF010000722.1:0-1511 GCF_056400985.1 Mucilaginibacter sp. P4_G9
CTTATTATTAACAATACCTATGCAAAGATATTAGGCTTTAAAAATCCGGCCGACGCTATCGGTAAAATTCTGGACCACGACAAACAGAAAATTGAAATTGTTGGAGTCGCCGCAGATTTTTATCAGAAATCGTTACATTCTCCTATTAAACCCCTAACTATTTTGATACCGGGGAACAGGTTTGGAAACCGCACTTTTCACATAGCCTTAAAATCACAAACAGAAGGAGGAAATGATTGGAAGAAAGCCATCAGCAGCATGCAAATTGCCTGGAAACAATTATACCCTGAAGATGATTTTGAGTATCACTTTTTTGACGCCGATATCGCCAAATTTTACGAACAGGAACAGCATACCTCCACATTACTTACCTGGGCAACCGGCTTATCAATCTTTATCAGTTGTTTAGGTTTATTAGGTTTGGCCATGTATACCACCAGTTTGCGTACTAAAGAAATAGGGGTGCGCAAGGTGCTTGGCGCATCTGTAGCGCAAATAGTAAGATTGCTTTCAACCGAGCTGATATTATTAATTGTACTGGCTTTTGTAATAGTAACTCCGGCTGCCTGGTACGCTATGAATAAATGGATGGAAAACTTTGCTGATCGTACATCTATCAGCTGGTGGATCTTTGTGGCAAGTGGAGCAGGTATGTTGTTGGCCGCCTTGTTCACTTTAAGTTTCCAAACCGTAAAAGCGGCAGTGGCTAACCCGGTAAAAAGTTTGAGAAGCGAGTAATAAACAAAAAGCCTAAGGCTCAAAGCAAAAAGCTATAATTATCTAAAAAGAAAGCGCAAGCTTTCTTTTTAGCCTTTAGCCTTTAGCCTTTAGCCTTTAGCCTTTAGCCTTTAGCCTTTAGCCTTTAGCCTTTAGCCTTTAGCCTTTAGCCTTTAGCCTTTAGCCTTTAGCCTTTAGCCTTTTAACACATTTTAACTTCTCATTTAAAGAGTTTTAGCTATCATCGTATAAAGTAAATATTATGATCAAAAACTACTTCAAAATAGCATGGCGCAACTTGTGGAAACATAAGTTTTATACGCTGATCAATGTATTTGGCTTAGGACTGGGAATAGCCTGTAGTATTATTTTATTCCAGTTTATTACCTATCACCTAAGTTTTGATGCCTATCATCATAACAAAAAATCGCTTTATAAAATCGTAGAACAGGTGCACCTTGAGGATGGCAGCACGCTTTATGAACGCGGCGCGCCAATGGTTTTAGTGCGTGCTATCAAAGCCGAGCTGCCGCAGATAAAGGACGCGGCAATACTTGTTCAAAAACGATCGTTTACCATCTCGGTGCCGCAAAAGGATGGTGCGGGGAAGACGTTGTTTTATGAAAAGGAAAATGTTGGCCTTACTGATAAGCATTGGTTTAATATGCTTGATTATAAATGGCTTGGCGGCAGCCCCAAAACTGCTTTTAATGACCCCGACAATGCAGTTATTACCCATAAGCTGGCTCAAAAATATTTTGGTACAGATGATGTTGTTGGCCGGGTAATTAGCC
>NZ_JBFUKF010000723.1:0-1507 GCF_056400985.1 Mucilaginibacter sp. P4_G9
ATACAAAGTTCAATATTTCTTTAGATTCTTTATATAAAATTGGTTTTGAATTCCATTTTTTTAATACAAACTTCGATATATTTGAACTAAATAATGCGCTGAACGACAGTTTGTTAGGCGGTAAACTCGGAGCTAAAAATTACTGGAACCTGGTGACAAAATTAGACAAAAAGCTGCCGGCAACTATTCCGGTTTATTTATTCACCCCAAACCAGGTAAAATACTTCACCGGCAGCAGGCCGTCTGTATCACTCAACCTTCATTGGCAAAATTATACTCCTGCCGATTCGGTGAATACGTGGATTCAAAGCGCCTGGTTCACCAATAATAATTCCATCAAAGTTGTTGAGGGAAACACCAGGCCATCAGGTACTTATTTTACAAGCTATATTATCCAATCAGAAGGTGATCCAAAATCGCCGTTTATTGTGGATGTTAATCATGGCAACCCGGTTATCAGCCTGAAAAGCGCTCCGGGAAAACTTACGCCAATTGATACAACTACCTTATGGATAGCTATTTATAACGACAGATATAGTGCAGATGCATCATATTTAAATGCTGCCTTACAAGCGGTTGCCAATTTTACCCAACGTAAAATTGTTATTAAGCAATATAGTGACCCTGAACAGATACCTGCAAAACAGGCTTGGATTTTTTGGTTATCCGGTAAACCTATCGATACAAATACCCTGAAGAAATCGACGTATGTATTAGATTATCAACAAGGTAAAATAAGTATCGAATCCTCGTCTATTAAAACCATGAGCAGTTTTGCTTTAGCAGAACATGATGAAGCCCCGGCAATTTATAAACTGGTTAAAAATGAAGCGCTAAGCGGTCAATCAATTTGGGTTGATGGTTATGGCAACCCAATTTTAACACAGGAACAAAGTCAAAAAACAACCCAATACCACTTTTATTCCCGCTTCAACCCCGCCTGGAATGACCTGGTTTGGAGTGATAGTTTTCCGAAGCTGTTATTGAATTTGATTTTATATAACGCTGATAATGAATTGGTAAATGAGCATAACTTGGCAAAAATAGATCATCAGCAAATGATGCCAGATATAATTTCGTCGGCAAAAAACGTAGATAATAATAAAGTAACTGTGCAAACAGATCTATCACACTATTTCTGGCTGGTGCTGGTTGCCGTATTCTTTGTTGAAAGATGGTTGGCCCATAAAAATAAGCTGGTATTAAAGAATGAGTAACCAGGCAGGCATAAATAAAATAAACACGATACGCAGGTGGTATATTAGTTATCAGCTACTTGCCGATGTGCTTTTTGCTGCCGCAATATCGCTAATCGTATTTGTTTTACTAAGTTATACTTTGCGGGTACAAATTCTTTGGATAATGCCTATATTTGTAATAAGCCTGCTGGTTTTACTATTTATCCACAAATCGTGGACAACCAAAACCACTTCCATATCCAACTTTCTTGATCAACAATATCCCGAACTTGAAGAAAGCTGCGGACTGGTTTTGAAATCGCCTGGCG
>NZ_JBFUKF010000724.1:0-1493 GCF_056400985.1 Mucilaginibacter sp. P4_G9
CTACAGTCAATTCCACCTCATCTTTAAGTTGTTCAACAGCTGCAAAAAGATCTGCTATGCCTTTACGTTGTGATAAGCCGCCAACAAAAAGAATTTTTAATTTTCGCTTTGCTTTTTCAAAAGAATAGTCCCTATCTCCCCAAACTACAGGAAAACCGTAAGGTATAACCTTTATAGCTGGAAGAGTTCCGGGGAAGTTGTTTAATGTTTTGGCTGTAAAAGTACTTGCGACAAAAATATGATCTGCTAATTTTATCTCTTCGTCTTTCCGTTTAAGTTTTTCTTCAGAATTTTTAAATCCGATAAGTGTCGGCATCCATTCCGGCCACCTTTCTTTTTCGCTTTCCATGAGTTTCATTGCTGTACGCCAGTAACCAATAGGCAGATCATACAGGCACTGTAAACCTAATCGTTTTGCTTCATTAAAGGAGTATATGGCGCCGTCTTCATAAGCATATACGCCCTTTAGATCGCTACTGTTTACCTTTTTCAATCTGGCTGCTGTCCATTTATCTTGCGACTTATAAACCGCATCAATGGAGAATACACCGGTTTCGTGTCGTGTAAGGTTTTTTAAGCCCGCCTTTATTGATAACATCCTTCCTCCTTCCAGCCATGGCCACATTTTCGTTATTGAAGCTAATGAAGGATCAAAGCTTCGCCTCTTGATTTCTCCCAATGGGCCAAATGATCCCAACTTATCAAGGAAATTTCCCGGATAAGAGGCTAAAGAGGTATGAAATTCCTTTAATACCCCAGCATCGTTTAAGCCCTTTGCAGCCGCACGAACATTTGCATTTCCAGTAGGATGAGATAAAATTACCACAATTTATAGTTTAATTATATTCTATTAGTCCAAGTGTACTTTCCCATTTTCTTGTAAGCGCAAAAGCCGAAAATTTTTCATTATAAAATTGTTCTTGTATATCATTTGAAACTTTGCCACGCATAATATCGTCTGCGAAACAAACAATTGCACTTTTCATATATAAGTAGTCGGCGTCGGAAGGTATAACTCTTGTTGAAATCGGATCGCAGGCAATATCTGGGATTCCCCCTCTTTCTGTAGCTAACCAAGGTAATCCGGCACCCATAGCCTCAAGCAAACTAATAGGTAAGCCTTCCGGATGTACAGAAAGTAACAAGAAAGCATCAATTGAACTTATAACTTTAACTAATTCATCAAGGCCATTAAATGTTCCATTATATTTTACATTTGGGTATTTTTTAAAATATTCTGGCGGATATCCAATTCCTTGCCCCCAAATATTAAATTCAGCGTTCTTTAAATCTTCTTCTTCACTAAGCCGACATAGGATGTCTATACCTTTCTCAGGAATTAGTCGGCCATAATATCCAAAACGTACTTTGCCATTATTAGATTTAACCTTCTTTATTTCTATTTTTCGCGAAAAACAAGGTATTGTATCAATCTCCCTATTAAGTGCTATTTCCATGTCTAAAGCATTTCGTTTTGAACACGCGATTACAAC
>NZ_JBFUKF010000725.1:0-1474 GCF_056400985.1 Mucilaginibacter sp. P4_G9
TGCTGTAATAGGGTAAAAGATTTAAAAAAAAGGCAGGACTACTAAAATTAAACTCACCTGTTTTTACATTAAATCAAAAAAGTAATTATTAATAAATGATCATGTAATTGGATACGCGAAGCTGTAAACTGTCATTAAACCGAGGTTTATAGATCCATATAATCAGCATTATATTTTGGCCTGTTATATCAATAGCCTGTTTGCCTTAAAAATCAACAAAAAATATATGCTCAAAATGAATACAAAAACAAAAAAAAATAAAAATTATGATGAAGCATGATTTGATGGTCAGTGTATGCTGTACAACCTACAACCAGGTACAATTTATTGCTCAAACCATTGATAGTTTTTTGATGCAGCAAACAAATTTTCAATTTGAAATTGTTATTGGCGATGATTGCTCTACCGATGGTACATCCGAAGTGCTAAAAAAGTATAAAGAAAAGTATCCGGAAATAGTAAAGATCATTTCAGCAAAAAAAAACGTAGGCGCTCACCAGAACATGATCGATACAGTTAAAAACTGTAAAGGGAAATACATTGCGCTTTGTGATGGGGATGATTACTGGACAGATGCCTGCAAACTGCAAAAGCAAGTCGATTTTTTAGAGCAAAACCCAGATTATGTTATGTGTTGCCATTATACGCGGGTAATTGATACCAATAATAATACCCTTTATGTTGATCCAAATCCATTACCATTAGTGCATACTTATCATGACCTGCTTACCGGTAAACAAGAGGAAACAAAAACAGCAACGGTAGTATACCATAATAGCGCGCAAATACATCAGTTATTTCAAAAGTCGTGGTACTTTAAATGTTATGCGGCCGATAAGTTTTTAAAGATATTTGCGACATTCAATACCGGTCGCAAAATTTATGTAATGCCCGAGATAATGAGCTGTTATCGTAATCATGTTGGAGGTATATGGAGTATGATTAAGGTTGAAGCCCGGATGGAAATGGTGATAAGTGATTTTAACCTTATCATTAAACATTTTAGATATCGCGGAATGCAGAAGAAAAAGCTTTTGTTGTTGTATATAAAAAGGTATATATTATTTGAGCTGAAAAAGTATAGAATACGCAAAGCTTATGACACGGTAAAGTATCTGCTTTAGTCCATTTTTGATATTAATTTTCAGGAAGACAACCTTATTGTCTGTGTAACAACACCCCAAAATGGTTGTTCGTTGTCTCGTTGGCTATTTACAGCCAACCAATGTTTTAACAGGAATTCCCTGTTGATCATGCATAGTTAATTCATTTTATCAGTTATCCCATCCTTTATACACCGCCCTGGCAACCGGTTTTGTTAAGAAACTAAGCGGTTAATTATTGATTTAATTATTGTAATAAATCTAAGCAAATTTATGAACCACCAACATTTTACTATTCGAGATAATAAAGAATGGGATGCCTATACCAGTAAGTCATTAATGCATGAGATTTTTCATACATGGCACTATCA
>NZ_JBFUKF010000726.1:0-1472 GCF_056400985.1 Mucilaginibacter sp. P4_G9
GGTTTTTTATATCGTATTCAAAATGGTTTACAATGATCAGCGAGTACCTGGTATCCCTTACCGCAGTTTTTAAATTGTTCCAGTCCATTTGGGTAAGATTGTTGTCGTCATTAGGAATATGAATCATATCAGCAATCAAACAATTATTTAAGGTTTCGTCGGTGTAAGAATAGGTTATTGCAGAAGCATTTTTTCCTTTAATTTTATGTTCGTGTATTAAGCTGATAACACTATCCAGCTTGCCCGAACCGGGAGAGCCGATTATAAAAAGTAATGAGTTAAGCTTATTATCGGTTAACAGAAGGTTATCAATGTTTTCCCAATATGTTTCAGAAGGCAGGTTTAATGCAAATAGCTTTCTTAAAATACGATGAAACACATAGCAAAAAAGCAGGAGCGAACCCAAAAAGCCGCTCCAGTAAGTTACACCCAGGTACCATTTTTTATCCATTGTAATTCCCGGCAAATTATATTGAATAGGGAAGGAACTGGCCTGGATATAGGAATTGGCCGATTGTTTATAATAAGTATAATTCTGGCCCGAAGTAAATAATCCATTGTAAATCCATAAGCTATCGGCAGCAGAGTGATATAACTCATTCATGCCTGGTATAAGGTTATCTTGATCAATTGTTAACTGATCAAATAAGGTTGTTGAAAAATAGTTTTCTAAGGGCGGCGTTATGCCTGGTTTTCCGGATAAAACATTGTACCTGTTAATCCAGATACCATCGGGGTAAATATTTTCAAATGTGGACTTTTTTGATAATAAGGGGTTTTGTGTTATTATGTTTTTGATAAATTGTGTGTGCCTGTAACGTGTAACCAGCTTTGTTTCGTAATTAAAAGCAGTAGTGTAAAACAGGGCTACGGGCAGGCCACTTGTTATTATAATGCGGGTAAACGTCATTACCGAATAGCTGGTGCTAAAATCCCATCTCTTATATTTTTTAAGCAAATCTTTATCGCAAAGTAAGGCATGAATTCTCCTGGTTAATACTAAAAGAAGGAATAAGGTGATTTCATAAGTTAACAGGGGAAAAACATCTGTTGAAATACCTGCCGCGACATTTATAAGGCCAATAATGATGCTTAGCGCAATTGATGCGTTCCTTTTTTGTTTGTACAACTCGGGGTTGGTTTTTTTATAAAATACAGCATACAGATTGTTTATGAAAAGTATAGCTGCCGTGCCCGACACTAAAAGAATAAAAAAGGACTGTAAAAACGTGGTGTAATTACACCATATAATGAGCAGGACGATAGTAATAAGGTTACCGAATACCGCTAAATTATACTGATGATGAAGAAAACTGTTGGGACCGATCCAGGAGATATCGAAGAATTGTTTTTTATAGTAAGTTTTTTTTATGGAAACCAAAAAGACGGCCAACAGTATTACGGCTATGATAAAGAAAAAAGCAAATAACATTGAAAAACTGAAGAGAAAATTATTGATATCGCGAATGTTT
>NZ_JBFUKF010000727.1:0-1472 GCF_056400985.1 Mucilaginibacter sp. P4_G9
GCTATAGATATGATCATTGCCTGCATTGTAAACCCCAGCCCTTCGGCAAATTGTTTAAAGGTGTTAAATATCAGGAGTGGGATAAGTGATAAGCTTAGTAACAACAAATAAGGTTTGGCCTCTTTTACAACCATTGGCGATTGGTCCAGATGGTTGATTAAAAGCATTGTGCCAAAATAGATACCGCAAAATAAAACAATGCCGCTCAATACATTTAACAGCAGGCTGTTTGATAACAAACGGCCACATTCTTTATAATCCTTACGTCCGTTATTTTGGGCAATTAACGGAGTAAGCCCATATGAAATACCCATGCCAATAACCAAGGGCATCATGAAAAGACTATTTACAGTGGAAACGGCCGCCAATGATATTGTGCCGGCAAAATGACCTACAATAATTGTATCAGATATCTGAACAGCGGTATGGCCTGCATTTGATATTACTACCGGAATTGCAAGCTTTAAGCTTTCGGTATAGTAAGGTTTATATTTTTGGTAAACGGCTTTCATCACTTTTGTGCAGGGCCGTAAAAGTAATAATTAGGGTGGAGAAAACAGCAACTAACAGGCCGTATAATACTCTTCCTTTTCGGTTGTATTGATCCGGATTAAACCCGAAAGGATCAAATCAACCAAGATACGTTGAGTGCGTCTACGTCCCATTTTTAATAGTTCACTGCACTCTTTTATTGTAATTCGATTAGTTTTTGCAAGGTAGCTTAACAAGGTTTTTTCATTATCAGAATACTCAATCAATACACCCTGATCGTTGGATGAACGCTTAAGTACTTCTAAAACAATTTTACTGGCTAACACACTTTTATCCTTCACCCTTACATAGGCCCACCATTTGCCGTCATCGGCGAGAGCGTAATGTGGTTTCAAATCACTTGGCAAGGTATCAACAACAAGTACCAATTTGTCATCAACGTAAATCTCTTCAAATATAGGCTCAAGAGCCGGTCGTATAAACATATGAGCCGCCCTGGTGATCATATAACGTTCCTCGTCCTCAGATTTTACACCTTTAATAGTGCCATCATCCAAAACACCAATCAATAGTTTACCGCCTTTGTTGTTGGCAAAGGATACCATTGTACGGGCTATTTTTTCGCAGCTGGTAATTGTTTTTTTAAAGTCGAGCGTAACGCCTTCTCCCTCAAAAATCAGTTTTTTGATGTTCATTTTAACTTTCCGGTCCTTAAACTAATTGTTGAGGTTTAATATATGGTGTAAATATTTCCATCCAATTTTCGGGTTTCGAAATCTGGCTAAACCCAAATTGACTATATAACCCATGGGCATCTGCAGTAGCTAACGACCATCGCCTTAATCCCTGCAGTTCCGGGTGATTAACAATAGTTTGCATCAACCATTTTGATAGTCCTTTTTTTCTAAACACGGCTAAAATAAAAACATCACAGATGTATGCAAAAGTAGCATTATCGGTAACAACGCGTGCAAAACCCG
>NZ_JBFUKF010000728.1:0-1470 GCF_056400985.1 Mucilaginibacter sp. P4_G9
GAGCAGGGTAGTACTCAAGCCTGCCCTGGCAGCTTCGGGTGATTTAATAGTAGGAGGAAGCTGTAAATGGTCGCCCGCTAAAATTACCTTTTGAGCTTTCAGGATAGGGATCCAACAGGCTGGTTCAAGAGCCTGGCCGGCCTCATCTATTACAACGGTATCAAATTTTACATCGCGAATGGTATAATGATTGGAGCCAACCAGTGTAGCAGTAATCACCTGCGCTTTGCTTACCAGGTCATCAATAATATGTTGCTCGGTAAGGGCTACGTCCTTCATGATCTTATGCGCCTCATTAAAAAGTGCTTTACGCTGATCGCGCTCCGCTTTGCCAAAACTGCGCTTGTACTTATGGGCCATATCCTTGTACGCGCCGGCTTGCTTTTTCAGGGTGCGGATCAATTTATTATCCGCATGTCCGGTCATTTTGCTATCGAGTGTTAAGGCCACCAGTTTTTCTGAAACACGGTTTGGATTGCCTATCCTTAAAACGTTTAGGCCTTCATCTGCAAGTTTCTCGCTCAAGAGGTCAACAGCGGTATTGCTGGCTGCAACTACCAGTATTTGTTTTTGAGTTTGTTTTACCAATAAGTTGATAGCCTGAACCAATGTTGTTGTTTTACCCGTGCCCGGCGGACCGTGAACAATAGCCAGGTCCTGCGCGGCAACAATTTTATTTACGGCAGCTAACTGTGACACATTTAAGCGGGATATAGGAACAGGTATATTAACCGGGGCAAAAGCAGCAGGTACTTTGCCGGTAAGTATATTCACCAACCTGCCTTCTTTCGGTTTTTCGTTTAATGCTGATGCCTGTTTAATGGCTTTCAGCATCTCATTATAACTGTTGTTATCAAATAACAGGTCGATACCAAGTTTGCCATCACCACTCCAGTCGGGCAGCTCATCAGCATATAAAGTGATCTTGAGCCTGTTGCCGGCCTGGTAAGTTATGATGCCTTCTACGCGGTCGTTTTTAGGATCGTGGTTAGAAAATAAAGCAGCCGGCACACCAAACCTAAGCTGGTGCGATAGATCCTGGTGTGTGGTACGTTCTGCTTCTACACTAATATAATCGCCCCGGCCGGGCTCTGTATTCCTGATAGCAATAGGGTACCAGCTAAGGCCCTGCGCCCGGCGATCAGCTGCCGAGGTATTTTCTGTTAGTTTGAGGTAAGCACTGCGGTCTTCTTCTTTTTCTTTGTTCAGCAGATCGAGCAGCTTTTTAAAATAATCCATCGGCTGCAAAGGTAATATAAAAGCTAAAGGCTTAATGCGGAAGGCTAAAAGCTAACCGCCAATTCATCAAACTTAATGTAAGGCAGACAAAGCCACCGTCACAATATCTTCCAATACCTCCCTGCCGGCTCCCGCCCGTGCCGACACTCGTAGACCGCCGATGGTGCTAAAAATAAACCTTGCCAAGGCCCTTGAATTAGTTGTTGTTTTAAATTGTCCATCGTGCTGGCC
>NZ_JBFUKF010000729.1:0-1469 GCF_056400985.1 Mucilaginibacter sp. P4_G9
TATCAATTGCACACAGCGGAATATATTTACCGGGAGATGGAAAGGCACTTGTAAAATTAAGGGGCGCAAATAATAATTACCTTATGGCGGCAAGCGAACACTTAGGGCCACTCCGGATTTTTCAATTGAATGCTAAGGCATCCATGTTAAAAATAGGTTATACAGATCAAAGTGCCTTAATAACGTATAAAAATGGCAGCCATGCCAAACAGGAATTTCACTATGGCAGTTCGTTTATTTCCCAATCCTCCAGGTTTATGCTCATTAATGATAAAATAGCACAAGTATCAATAAAAGATAATTCAGGAAAGACCAGGCTTGTCAAATTTTAGTTTAAATATAGCTGTTGGGTAATGCCTGATTGGCTGTTCTTAGCAAATAGACTTTCTATCAGTGCAAATCTAAATCATCGGCTATGACATCCTGCATGATGATTTAGATTTGCCTTTTTTATATTCAATACTTAAATACAGTGTTGCTTTTCACATATTATCAGCCATCTTCATAGACATCGCTGGCTCATCCGTGTTAAATTCAAGTATATTTAATTTAAGTTGTGTTACCTTACCATCTTCTGTTATTTCAAGTAACTGGTTAGGCTTTGTTTTTTGAAGATGCTGCACTGTACCACTCCCCGCCCATCGAATTTCGATATCGTCGATGATACTGGCTTGCCCTACTCCTATTTCTTGCCGAAGCGGAGATGAGCCAAAGCTTCCACCGGAATTTACATCTTTAAACACACTTCTTTGTAAGCCATTCTCTGTAAAGGTGACCTTGATTCGTGAACCGATAGCACACCTGTTTGACCTTTTACCAACCAATTTTAAACCTATCCAATTATTATTATTTTGGCCCGGATTAAGGTATAGCGCACTTTTGTAGACATCGCCTATATAGGCCCCGCCCATTTCGATAAAAATATCCTGCAGGCCGTTATTCCTGAAATCGGCAAATGATACACCATGCCCTTTTTGCAAATTGCCGGTACGTGATGAACTGGTTACATCGGCAAATTTTTTGCCACCCATGTTCCGGAAAAGTTTATTAGGTATAAGCGATCCAAAATCCGGGTTGCCGGTACCAAAATAAATATCCGGATAGCCGTCATTATCAATATCACCGAAATTACCTCCCATGCTAAACACTACCTTATTCAGCCCAACATCACGGGTTACATTTGTAAATGTACCATCGCGGTTGTTTTTAAAAAGAAAAATATTGCCATTATCTGCCACGGGAGTACCCAAGGCCTCTAACGCGGCATAATAACCCAGGGTTGTACTAAAATTGTAACTACCAATCAAAATATCRGGCCAACCATCATTGTTGTAATCATAAAACCAGGTAGTAAATGTATTTTGCTTGATATTGATGCCCGCTTTTTCGGTAACATCCTCAAAACCTACGTTGTTCCCTCCCTTACATCTATTTTTCAGCAAATACTTTCTTCCACTCATGGTAGATAC
>NZ_JBFUKF010000730.1:0-1467 GCF_056400985.1 Mucilaginibacter sp. P4_G9
GTGTTACCCTGGTAATTATTAAGGATGAGATACTGGGCAAGGTTGATCGTAAGATTCCTGCAATGTTTAACTATCAAACTCAGATAGAAGGTGGTTCTATGTATAATACGCCGCCATGTTTTGCTATCTATGTATCAATGCTTACCCTTAACTGGTTAAAAGCCAAAGGCGGTGTTGAAGCCATTGAGCAGGAAAACATTACCAAGGCAAGAGTATTGTATGAGGAGATTGAGCGTAACCCAATATTTAAACCTGTTTGCGCTGTTGAAGACCGCTCACATATGAACGTTACCTTTGTAATGGAAAATCCAGAGCTGGAAAAACCATTCCTTAAATTATGCGACGAAAGAGGCATAGTAGGCATCAAAGGACACAGAAGTGTTGGTGGTTTCAGGGCATCAATATACAACGCATTGCCAATAACCAGTGTATACGCGCTGATTGATGTAATGCAGGAATTTGCAGAATTAAATAAATAGCCCCCTAACCCCCTGAAGGGGGAACAAATGTTTTATATTATCTCCCGGCTCAATAAAGGGTTTGTTTTTAACTCCCCCTTTAGGGGGCCGGGGGGCTAACAAATAAGATTATGATCAAAATATTAGCTAATGACGGTATCGATCCGATAGGAAAACAGCTTTTAGAGGAAGCCGGTTTCTTTATTGATACCAATAACATTCCACAGGATGAATTGCCTGTTAGGTTACAGGAGTATGATGGTATCACTGTACGTAGTGCTACTAAAGTACGTAAAGCATTAATTGATGCCTGCCCAAATTTGAAACTGATTGGCCGCGGCGGCGTTGGCGTTGATAATATTGATGTTGACTATGCCAAAGAAAAAGGTATTGGTGTTTATAACACTCCTGCTTCATCATCATTATCAGTTGCAGAATTGGTATTCGCCAGCTTATTTGGATGTGTACGTTTCCTGCCAGATAGCAACCGCAAAATGCCGGTTGAGGGCGCTACTAAATTTAACGACCTGAAAAAAGCGTACGCAAAAGGTATTGAGCTGCGTGGTAAAACTTTAGGTATTGTTGGTTTTGGCCGTATTGGCCGCGAAGTGGCTAAGATAGCCATTGGCGTTGGTATGGAAGTTTTAGCTTATGACCTGTTTCCATTCAATCCTGAGGTTGACATTGTTTTGGGTGGTGGAACTACAGTTAAAGTAAGTGTTAAAACGGCTACTTTAGATGAGGTTATCAAACAATCTGATTTCATAACCCTGCATACCCCATTTATTGATAAAGCCCTTTTCGGCGCCGAAGAACTGGCACAAACCAAAAAAGGTGTCGGACTTGTAAATATTTCCCGTGGTGGTTTAATTGACGAATTAGCTTTGGTTGATGCATTGAATAGCGGCCAGGTTTCATTTGCAGCTCTTGATGTGTTTGATAACGAGCCAACACCTCGCGAAGAAATATTAAAACACCCTAAAATTTCTCTGACCCCGCATATTGGCGC
>NZ_JBFUKF010000731.1:0-1465 GCF_056400985.1 Mucilaginibacter sp. P4_G9
CTTTAAACTCGTGTCAAATGCATTTTGCCAGTTAAGTTTTATTTTGTATAGTGCTATCAGTGTCACAGTTTCATCATAGTAATAGTCTGCAAAAGTAATTTATTGACGCTTGTATTAAAAATATGTTACAACAATGTTAATTTAATTAATCAAAAATAATACCATATATTAAAAGCAATATTGTTGCATTTGATTTATATTTGCAGCATGGATCTTCATAAAAGCTCTGCCCGGTTGGATAGTATTGGAATAACAGCCTCAACTGTATGCGCCATTCATTGCGCGGTAGTGCCATTATTATTTACCAGCCTGCCGTTAATTGGCCTTGGCTTTTTAACGCGCCCGTGGATAGAGTGGGGGATGATTGTTTTGGCGCTGCTGATAGGCGTGTATTCGATAGGTTTATCCTTCCTCCGCAATCATCGCAAGCCAATGCCCTTAATTTTATTGGTTGCAGGTTTTTTTATCATAATAACAGGCCATACTTTTTTAACAGGGGTAACCGAGGGCTTTATTGTGCCTGTTGGAGGGCTAACAATTGCTTTGGCACATTATGTGAATTATAGATATGTGGGTGCGTGCAGGCATGAACCTTCACGTTATAAATAAGTTACCCATGACGTGTTCGACTTTCAAGGTGTAAGGGCCTGTCAGTCTGAGCCTGTCGAAGACTCGCGCGTATAGGCCTTTGCCCGCTATGCTTCGACAGGCTACCCATGACAAGTTGAAAAACGGTAGTCATCCTGAACTTGTTTCAGGATCCCACAGGACAGGTGACCCGCACGAAGTACACTTAGCATGTGGGGTGCCGAAACAAATTCGGCATGACATTGGGGATTAAATCGCTGTCATTCCCCTTTCAGAATTTCGCGAAATTTTACCACTCAGGATGGCGATTGGAATTTAAAACCCAAACTCTCCATACTCTACAACTGCCGAATCGCAAATGTAGGTGGGTACAATGCCCGTGGCAATTATCCGGTTTTCGGCATCAAAAGGCAGGGTATTACCTGATAGCACCAGGACTGTATCCAGCCCAAATTTATTGCCGCCTAAAATGTCGGTTTGCAGGGTATCGCCAACCATAACTATATCTTTTTTGCTGATTGGCCTTTGTTCGCGCAGCAGGTCATAAGCAAACATGAACATCTGCGAATCGGGTTTACCAAAGCGGATAAACTCTTTGCCAACAATTGCTTCAATCATGCTGGCCAAACCACCAACGGCAATGGATACATCGTGCTTGGTTCGTGGATAGGCCCGGTCTGTATTGGCTACAATAGCAGGTATGGTTCTTTTGCGTAAAATATTTACTGCCTTGTTCAGGTCATCAAACCAATCAAAGCCTTCGTCGTCTAAAAATACCAGGGCGTTTACCTTATCAATATTGTCCTCGTTTATCTGGCTTACCGGTAACGTATGCAAACCCGAGCTATCGATATAATGTGCCGAATCGGGTGTACCC
>NZ_JBFUKF010000732.1:0-1439 GCF_056400985.1 Mucilaginibacter sp. P4_G9
GGTCTAATAAAGATATGGACATTAAGCCCATTCTTTAACCCACCCAAATCATTTTCCAAGCCCTTTACATTCCGTATATAGCCATCTGGATCATACACGAAGCAAACCAAATGTTTAACCTTCGGATATTTTGCGTACTTTGCTGTATCGAGGGTCAACTCCTCACCAATTTCTTTGTCCTTAAGGCTGTTTCTGGTTTTCTTAGCTTCTACAATTATGTTGTGATCGCGAAGTGCAAAGTCGCATCTGCTTCCTTTTCCAGCAAATTTAGGTACGTATTCCTCTGGCTCAATGTCGTCAAAATAAAGTCGCAACAAGGCATATAAAAGGTCTTGAACATCATATTCATCGCCGATGTCCAGTGATGGACGGCCACCATGGCGTCTTCTAAGTTGCTTTACGACTTGATCAAATCGATTAAATATAATAAGTAAAGAATTCAAAGCATCTACGGCTGGTTCAGATTTCTCGAATATACCGCGATCAATATCCACTATAAGCTTTTTCAAGATGGCATTAGCATTTAAAATGTCCGCAGCTGTGGATTCAAAACCTGTCAATGTGCGTTTGAGTGACTTTAGGTAAGAGTTGTCTGGGTCAAGTACAGTAGAAAGATAATTCATCACGCTCGTAACCCAAGCTTTGTAATTAGGCCACTCACTTATAATTATGTCGCTGGCTACGTTCTCCTGGAAATCAATAGATTTTTGAAGTTCGTTGCCCTCGTTAAGCAACTCTTGGATGATTTCCTTAATAATAGGGCGGAGAGGTTGATTTCCCATAATAATCTTATCGTAAACGTATTCTATATAATGAGTTTTATCATCAAAATTTATACTCCACTTGACTGATAATTTCGTCTGCTGAATAGATCAATCCGTTTGTGAATAGACAGTTGCAAAGTTGGCTAACTTGAAGTGAAAACGACTATTTGCTGAATCAGCTAACTTTGTGATGGAAATTACTTCCGTCAAACCAGGACCAAATTGATTACTTATTAGTTAAACAGATAAGACAAGCGTAATCCCTTAAAGATGCTGTTAATCAAAACAATCCCAATTGTCCTTGATCGTCGATATCAATATCATCAGGGTTTGTAACCTCAAAATCAATCTTTTTCATCGACTCTACTTTACCTAAGCTAATTGGTAAATCATTTGATAAAACAAGTTTAATTTGCTCTGTGAATGGCTCCGTTCTAATAAAATCCCTATCTAAATCATCGCTTGCGACGTGATTTACAATTCTTGCCGCCTCTTGAAATATCTTTCTAACTAATGACTCATCCCATAATATTTTCATTAGGCATTCACAGTATTTGGCCATGTCCTTTGAGTTAAAACGAGGCAAACTATCATAAGCATCGAATGCCAAACACCTGAATACAAACAGCAAATGATATCTCGCAGGTTTAAACGCTGGAGGTATGGCTCCAACTC
>NZ_JBFUKF010000733.1:0-1430 GCF_056400985.1 Mucilaginibacter sp. P4_G9
AATATATTGTGATTGACGGCGCCTCTATAGATGGTACTAAAGATATTATAAATAAGTACGATAAATATATTACTCATTTTGTATCGGAGCCAGATAAGGGGATAAGCGATGCATTTAATAAAGGGATAAACCTGGCAACCGGCCAATTGATTGGCTTATTAAATGCCGACGATTATTATAACCCTGATACAGTTGAATTAGTAGCCAAAAAATATATTGAAATAGGTTGTCCCGATAAAACTATTTTTCATGGACACCTGAGGGTAATATATCCCAAACGAACAGAAATTTACAGACCTGGAAGTTTATTAAGATTTAGATTTGAATTACCGGTATGGCACCCAACGTTGTTTGTTACTAAAGATGTTTATGAAAATTACCGATATAATTTAGATTATAAAATAGCCATGGACTACGAGTTACTTAGCCGGGCATATGCAGATAATTGCTGTTTTGTTGCAATCCCCAATGTGTTAAATAATATGTTTGGTGGTGGTATAAGTAATGTAGCAGCCATAAAGGGATTTAAAGAAGTTAAAAGAGCTTCTCAAAAAAATCTTAACGTCAACAGGCTAACAGCAAATTTTCTGTTTACTTATCGCGCATTGTTGTATAGGGTGATGATGATTAAAAGAACACTGTTTAGATAATATGGCTGTGTCAATTATATTTTACCTATTTTATTTTGTACTATGCCTTATAGTACCATTAGCAAGTATTTATAAGGTAAATACGAAATTAATCTTAGTTGCCATTTTATTCGTTGCTCAGTTTAATGCTACTACATTTTTTAGGGCCGGTATAACTATAGGCTTTTTTGAGGTAGCTATTTTGATAACCTTTATTTGTATACTGGTAAAATTTACGATAAACACCAATAGAATATTCATTTCAAACTCCGACAAGGTTTTTATTAGTTTTCTATTTTTTTCAATTCTAAGTATCATCGTTGCAAGCTTTCGTGTCTTTTTTAAAGATATTGTTCCTTCTAATGAATACGATACCTCACCTGTAATAAGGAGCATAATGTCACTTAATAAAGTGATCATATTTGTACCGGTATTATTATTCATCAGGAATTACATTTATAATAAAAACGACAATTACGAGCTCTCTAAAAGCGCCTTTTTTTACATTTTAGCGCTATCAGGTATTGTCCCCTCATTGGCTGTAATATTTCAAACTTTAAATGTCGGGTTTCGATTAATTCACAATAATCCCTCCTTTGGCGAAATATTCCATATCGAAACATATAATAATGTAAGGCCGGTAGGATTATCTAATGAAGCCTCTTTTTTTGCATATAGCCTTTTCTTTAGTTATATGGGCGTGATTGAAGTATTAATTAGAGATAGCAGAAAAAAAAGATTAATGATTGGAATTATTATATTTTATTGGATAGCACTTGTATTAACAGTTTCCCGTACTGG
>NZ_JBFUKF010000734.1:0-1423 GCF_056400985.1 Mucilaginibacter sp. P4_G9
GTTTGTAGGATGTTCGCCTGTCGGCATATTCAAGGTAATTGCTGCAAAAATTCAGCAAAAGCTCTATCTCAGCTCCCTTTGATCCTGTGAACTTAGTGTATTTACTAAGTAATCTTAAAATTTTACGCATGCCCTTAGCCGCATGGTAGCTTAAAGCCGGCAGTTGACTGAACATAAACCCAGCTTCGGCTTTTACTTTTTCAATAAAAGCTGCCTCATCATAGGCTTCAAATAACAGGTAAGCTAATAATTCTTTGTTTTCTTTTTTATAACGTGCTAAACGGAGCAATAACTCGGTTAACTGCTCATGGGGCAGGTGCTGAATCTCTTTCTTTATATGCTGTAATCCGTAGGTAGTAACCGTCATGCTGTGTTAAAGTTGGGCAAAATACTAATTAGAATCAAGATATTTAGCATCAGGAACAAGACAGAACACGCCTGTTGGAAACAAATGGATAAGAAAAGCTTATATTGATTCTGGTCTCTTGATTCCTGGCTCTTAACAGAGTTAAAATTTTGTACTTTTACAGCCTTAATAAAATCGATGAACAAAAAAAGCAAACTAACGCTCTACATTTTTGTAGCCCTTATTTTGGGTGTAATAATGGGATATATTTACAATACTAATGTAATTAATACCATAAATGCCAACATCAGCACCTCCGAGGCTGCTATAAAAAACATCGATAAAAGCCTGCTTGCATCTACAGATACAACAACCGAAGTTTTTAAAAATCTAAAATTGCAACGCAAAGCTGAAGTGAAGAAGCAGCAGGACAACAGCGAATTGCGCGAAGGTAAGCTGGAGCCCTTTAATATTTTAAGCAAGATATTCCTCAACCTTATAAAAATGATAGTAGCCCCCCTGGTGTTTACAACGCTGGTTGTTGGTGTTGCCAAGGTGGGGGATATTAAGGCAGTTGGCAGGATTGGAGGCAAAACCATGCTTTGGTTTATTAGCGCCACATTGATTTCGTTATTATTAGGAATGTTGCTGGTTAATTTGTTTGAGCCCGGTAAAACCATGCACCTGCCATTGCCCGATAGTCATTTAAGTACCGGGATTAAAAAATCTGCTTTATCATTTACGGAGTTTATTGGGCACGTATTCCCTTCAAGTTTTATAAAATCGATGGCTGATAACGAGATATTGCAGATTGTGGTATTCTCCATGTTTTTTGGTATAGCCACGGCAGCGATAGGAGAGCAGGGTAAAATAGTTATTAAAGCTATGGATGCCATTGCTCATGTAATATTAAAAATTACAGGGTATGTAATGAAACTGGCGCCGGTTGCAGTATTCGGTGCTATCACCGCTGTAATTGCTAAACAAGGCCTTGGCGTTTTATCCACTTACGGTATTTTTATCGGCGAATTTTATTTTTCGCTGGTATTGCTGTGGCTGATCATTATACTGGCGCTG
>NZ_JBFUKF010000735.1:0-1405 GCF_056400985.1 Mucilaginibacter sp. P4_G9
CTTGTGTACCGTGAACAACATTAAACATTAGCGATATAATCGCACAAGTTCAATCCATATTATTTCATACCCGTTTGTAACATTCGTGTAATTAGTGTGTTTACTTAAAAAAAGCAATTATTATGATAATCAGCGGTGTAACATTCGGCATAACTAAGGAAGACGGAACACATATCAACATAGCCATAGATCCGGCAGATATCAACAAAGTTGAAAGCAATAATGCCGGAATCTATAAATTGTACAGGGAAATAGACAGCCCCAAAACATTTGATAAAGGCTATTTAGGCGCCATATTTTTAGATGACGTTGATCCCGGTTACCAGTATTCTGGCAGTACCGAGCTTACCGATTTTGAACTGAAACAATTAGCGCAATTCATCAGGGATTACCATGCAACCGGTAAAGAGTTTGATGACCACCACCGCGATATCAGTACAAAATAAATGGGTTAAATAACAGCCTGTTTAAAAACCTTAAGATATTTGGCAATATAATCCTGCTTTGTTTTTGATTTATATTGCATTATAAAACGGGGATGTTCCACCGCGATGATCTGCTTAAAGAATTTTTTTTCTTCATTTAGCTTTCTCAAAAAAGCCTCATTTTTACCTGTGCCGAAGCAAAAGCAAATGTCTGTTTCAAAGCCAAGATCTATCTGTTTTTGGATGTTTTCAATAATAAAGGGATATACTGCTTTGGTTAATTCAGGGGTATCGTAGTAATTATAATTCACCTCCTTACCTTTTGGGCCGGTTATGGTAAAACCCAGGGGACAAACTGAATGAATATAAAATTGCTGGTAAAACGCCGCTATCCCGCCGAAGGCGTTAATCATATCGTATATATATGCTGATGATGGCTCATGAGTCATAGGGCCGGTATACGGGATCTGGCATTGATCAATCATCCGTTTAGGATCGGTAAAAGAAACACCCGTCATCCCCGATCCAAACCTGCCGGGATTTATGCCGAGGATTAAATGCCGCCGGTGATTATCACTATAATACTTGCTGTAAAACAGCGATGACACATCAAACGCAAAGTCATTATCCCTAAATGGGTTCATGATGCTGATTCCCGGTGGCAGGGTGCCTGTGTACGCCAATTGTTTATTAAAATCGATTATCCTATCGGCAAATGTGTTCATATTAAGCGCTAACCTATCAAAAATCAGCAAAAAGCAGAAGGCTTAAAGCAAAAAGCTTTCTTTAATCATCATATAATTACCTTTACATTATGGGGATCATCAATTTTACTACTTTTTTGATAACGTCTTTTCTGTTTATCATTTCGCCGGGTATCGACACTATTTTTGTGCTTAATAAATCTATTGCCCAGGGAAAAAAAGCTGGTGTTTACTCAACTTTGGGCATTACTACAGGTGTGCTTGTACATACTACCC
>NZ_JBFUKF010000736.1:0-1396 GCF_056400985.1 Mucilaginibacter sp. P4_G9
GAATATAACCTGTTGAAATTTGAGATCCCCGAGAATTGCGCCCCTATGGCTTACCCTTTTTTATATGATGATAGCCATTTAAAAGTTCATTTAATACAAAAAAAAATATTTGTTGCTACCTATTGGCCAAACGTTTTTAAATGGACTGAAAAAGGAATGTTTGAAAATCAACTTGCCCGTTGCTTGGTGCCCTTGCCAATAGATCAACGGTATAACCTACAGGATATGTTTTATATGTTAAATATTTTACGCCTATTTTTATGACAATATCAGTATACATACGACCCCTTGTCATAGAAGATGCATTAGTATCATATGCATGGCGAAATGACCCATTAATATGGATTTACACTGGCTATAAACCAACCAGCTACATAAGCGTCGAGGCAGAGACCAAGTGGTTGCAGACTCAGTTAAATAAGCCTAACCAGGCAAGATTTGCAATTTGTGTTAAAGAGCTTAATACCTACATAGGTAACGTGCAATTATTGGATATTACCGAACATGATGCTGAGCTGCATCTTTTTATTGGCAACAAGCTTTACTGGGGTAAAGGTATAGGTTACCAGGCAACTGTTCAAATGATACGATATGGTTTTTTGGTTAAAGAATTGGATCTCATTTATTTAAAGGTCCATCCCGCAAATATATCAGCGCTGTCAGTTTATGAAAAGGCCGGTTTTGAAATTACCGGTAAACAAAATGATCTCATTTGCATGAGCATTACAAAAAGCAAATTCGTTACCCTCGAAAATCTGAAATTATAGTTAGTCGGTAAACTTACAATAGAATTATGACAAGAATATTTTCCATCCACGATAAGCGGGAATGGACATTTTACGTCCGTAACGCAGCCGAATACGACTTTTATCATACATGGCACTACCATTCGTTGGAAACAACTGGTAGTCCGGTTTTATTTGTTTACCAGGAGCAGGATAATTATATCGCTTTTCCTTTACTTAAACGGGAAATTCCAGGATCGGGGTATTATGATCTGAGCTGTGTTTATGGTTTTTCGGGGCCTGTTTCAAACAAAAAAATAGATCGCCTCGGCAATTCCTTCATGGAAAACTTTAAAAAAGCCTTTCTCACTTTTCTTTCTGACGAGAACTACATATCGGTATTTACCCGTATGCATCCATTCTATAATCAGCAGTGTCTGCTAAATAAATTTGGGGGTGTGCATGAAAACGGAAAAACAGTGGTAATAGATCTTTCGGAAAGTATAGAACAGCAACGCCAAAGATACCGGCAAAGTGCCATGGACGCAATAAGGCACGCCTGGAAAAAAGGATTTAGGGTTGAGGAAGAAAAGGGGCCGGCCGCATTAGCAACTTTTGTTGAAATTTATACAGAAAGTATGAAGCGGTTGGGGGCGTCCAACCAGTATTTG
>NZ_JBFUKF010000737.1:0-1391 GCF_056400985.1 Mucilaginibacter sp. P4_G9
CTTTTATACCAAAAAGCTGCATAATATCTATCCCGGTAACCGGTGGCTGCCAGTTTCTTATACTATCGCGCTCCTCAACATCTTTTAATTTTTGTTGAACAAGCTCAAAATTGTTACGGTATTTTTTAACCTTGTATTCGTTTTTTGTGGTAATGTCTGCTTTACACAACAACATCAGGCCATCAATGTCATCACCTGCCTCAAAAAGTAACCTGCGTACCGCCGAATCTGTTACGATAGATTGCGACAATACAATTGGGCGTAAATGCAGCTGAACAAGTTTTTGTACCTGCTTCATTTTTTCGTTAAGTGGTAGTTTTAACTGTGCAAATATTTTAGGCACCATGCGCGCACCCCTGTCTTCATGCCCATGGAAAGTCCACCCGTGACCAGGCTCAAAGCGCTTGGTAGCAGGTTTGGCTATATCATGTAATATAGCGGCCCAGCGTAACCAAAGGTCGGCGGTGGTTTCACAAATGTTATCAAGCACCTGCAGGGTATGGTAAAAATTATCTTTATKACCTTTGCCATCAATGTAATCAACCCCGTAAAGACTGGTCATTTGCGGGAAGATTTTGTGCAACAGGCCGGTATCAAACAAATAATTAAACCCGATTGAGGGCACAGGCGACAGGATGATCTTATTAAGTTCATCGGTAATACGTTCCTGGGATATGATACTGATCCGATCGGCATTATTTTTAATGGCGGCCACGGCAATATCGTCAATCCTGAAATTAAGCTGTGAAGCAAACCTGATGGCCCGCATCATACGCAACGGATCATCGGAGAAGGTTTCGGCAGGGTCAAGCGGTGTTCTGATGAGTGTTTGTTCCAGGTCGGCCAGGCCGTTGAATGGATCAAGCAGCGTACCAAAGGTATCGGGATTGAGAGATATGGCCAGCGCGTTAATGGTGAAATCGCGGCGTTTTTGGTCATCCTCCAAAGTGCCGTTTTCCACTATGGGCTTGCGGGAATCCCGGCGGTATGATTCTTTGCGCGCACCTACAAATTCAATTTCCAGGTCCTGGTATTTGAGCGAAGCAGTACCAAAATTTTTGTAGATTGCAACCTTTACTTTGAGTTTAGCGCCCACTGCTTCGGCAAACTCAATGCCATTGCCAATAATTACAATATCAATATCTTTTGAGGGGCGATTTAAAAAAATATCACGAACAAAGCCACCAATAGCATATATCTGTACACTGTGTTGTGCAGCAAGTTTGGATATAACAGAAAATACAGGATGCTGCAGGTGTTCTTTCATAGGAAACTCTAAATTCTAAGGGCTAAATCCTAAATTTTAGGCTTTAAAGCAAAGTGCAAAGGTAAGGTTATTTAAAATTTTAAGAAGCTGTCTGAAATAAATAAATCGCCACGGGGAAGTACAC
>NZ_JBFUKF010000738.1:0-1388 GCF_056400985.1 Mucilaginibacter sp. P4_G9
TATCTCTTATTATGTAATAAGTATCTCTTATTATGTAATAAGTAATACTTGAAGTACAAGGCAGTGCGTGATAATAAAATGCGTTTAATGTTAATGAATAGAGGGCGGCTGTATTAAATTTTGATTAAAATGTCTTTTTTGTTGTAAATAGTTCAAAAAAATGTATACTTTCGTCAAAATTCTTTATTTGTAGTTTTGAAATGTACGATAGATTTATAAAATTCAAATTCAACTTATGTTAAAATTCTTTAATTTTTCTTATCTGTTTTTATTTATTTTTCTATTTATACTTTCCTCTTGTACTTCTCGGAAAGAAATAGTTTATTTTAATGATCTGTCGGATTCGACGAAATTTAGAGACCTTGCAATAACTGAATTCAAAGAACCGATAATTCAACCTGATGACATATTAAGCATAACTATACAAACTTTAGATCCTGTTGAATCTGCTGCTTTGAATCAGACTAATACCGTCGGAGTTATTGGGTCAGCTTCCACTGCGATACCTACTCCCGGATTATTAGTGGATAAAGATGGGAATGTAGAAATCCCCATTCTCGGAATTATAAAGCTTGCTGGTCTTACTATAGATCAGGCAAAGGATGCCGTTCGAAAAGAAGCTTCTAAGTATAATAAAAACCCTACAGTTCAGGTGCGTTTCGCGAACTATAAAATAACGGTGATTGGTGAAGTCAATAGGCCAGCTACTTACACAGTACCAAATGAAAAGGTGTCTATACTCGATGTTCTTGGATTAGCAGGAGACCTCACGATTTACGGGAAACGGCAGAATATAATGTTGATTAGAGACGAAGGAAATGGAAAAAAGATGATAAGGTTAGATCTGACTTCTTCAAACCTTTTTCGATCACCCTATTTTTACCTAAAGCAAAACGATGTAATTTATGTAGAGCCTAATAAATCTAAGATATCGACAAATGATATAGCCATAAGACAAGAAATCACTATAGGAATTAGTTTAATAACATTGATAATAGCAGTAGCAACCAGGCTTTAATTTATAAAATCTTTATATGAATACAAATCATCGGGATTTGGAAGATCAACCATCTGAAACGAGGGATGGGCTAAATTTCAAATTATTAATATCAAAAGTTATTTCTAATTGGATCTGGGTAGTTATATCTATAATTGTTTTTACTGCTGGAGCCTACGGTTATTTAAAGTATGTTACTCCAATTTACCAAAGTACAGCGCGTATTCGCATTGAGGACAGTGATAATGCCTTGTTAGGACAAGATGCTTTGTTAAAACAACTTGGCATGGGAACCGACGAAAGTAAAAAGGAAAACGAGGTAGTGATTTTAAAAACCCATTCATTAATGACCAAAGTGGTAAAAGGGTTGGATTTTTATACTAAATATTAC
>NZ_JBFUKF010000739.1:0-1386 GCF_056400985.1 Mucilaginibacter sp. P4_G9
AATTAGTGAAACGCGGATAAGTTATAGGCAACTTACCTGACGGGTTTACATCGCCAAACAACACGCCTGCAATGGCATCGCCGCCTTCGTTACCCAACAGGTAAGTCATGAGGGTAGCTGCTGAAAGGCTTTCCGCATCCGTTACAATTCGTGGACGACCTTCGGCCAATACCAATATCACCGGCTTACCTGTTTTGGCCAGGGCCTGTGCCAGTTGAATTTGCGCAACCGGCAGGTTAAGGTCATCAATATTACCAACGTTTTCTGTATACGATAATTCGCCAAGGCAAAGCACAATCGCATCGGCTTTTTGCGCGGCTTTAACGGTCTCGTCAACATTTTGGAGGCTATCAAATGCCGCACCGGCCTCATAGCTTACATTTTCTTTACCAATTTTTTGTTGGATAGCTTCAAGGATGGTATTCTTGCCCGCGGCAAACTTGTCCGACTCATCTCCCTGCCAGGTGTAACTCCATCCCCCATCCAATGAACGCATGGTATTGGCCGTAGGACCGGTTACCAGTACTTTCATGCCTTTTTTAAGTGGAAGTATATGGTTGTTGTTTTTTAACAATGTAATAGCCTCATTAGCGGCTTGTACGCTTACCAACCTGTATTCCTCTGATCCGAATTTTGGGTAATCAACAGGATTACCTACCGGGCGCTCAAATAAACCTAATTCGTATTTTACTTTTAAAATGCGGTGTACTGCCTCATTGATCCGGGTCATTGGTACTTTGCCTTCTTTAACCAGCTCTATCAAATAGGTAAAAAAAGTATAATCATACGGAACCATGCTCATATCCACACCCGCGTTAACAGCTATCATTACGGCATCTTTTTGAGTAGCCGCTATATGATGACGATCATGAAGGTATTGGATATCGCGCCAGTCGGTTACCGCAATACCATCAAAATGAAGTTCGCCGCGTAAAACATCCGTAAGCAGGTATTTGCTGGCATGTACCGGCACACCGTTTATCTCGCCAGAGTTAATCATCAAGGTTTTAGCACCTGCTTTTACAGCTTCGGCAAATGATGGCAAAAAGTATTCGCGCATATAACGGTCTGGAATCCAGGCCGGGGTGCGGTCTTTACCGCTCAATGGGAAGCTATAGCCCAGGTAATGTTTCATACAGGCGGCCACATGGTATTTATCGCCTACATCATTACCCTGGTATCCTTTAATAATAGCCGCGCCCATGGTTTTAACCAGGTAGGGATCTTCACCAAAAGTTTCATAAATACGTGGCCAAAGCGGCGACTTGCCCAGATCCAATACCGGCGAATAATTCCATGGAATATAGCTGGCGCGGGTTTCATAGGCGGTTATCTGTCCGGCTTTGTAAGCTATATCGCGGTTAAAGGTAGCAGCAACTGCAATCT
>NZ_JBFUKF010000740.1:0-1377 GCF_056400985.1 Mucilaginibacter sp. P4_G9
GGGATTGCTTCGTGCCTCGCAATGACGATCTTTTTTTTATTTTTCAAGAGCTTCCAAGAAACCATAGGACAAACCGCAGATTTAAATKGGATAAGCCGTTTGATCAAAGTAGCTAAACCGAACAAATTTTTGCTCGAGAAATATCGGGAAAAATGTATAAATATAGCTAAAACGACTTAACTTGTAGGCCATTATAGCAAATGGATAAACAAATAAAGATCATAAACGGCCGCGTTATTACACCCTATCGCATTAGCAATGCAACGGTGCTTATCAGCGGAAAAAAAATTAAAGCCGTAAGCGAACGTGATATCGACGCGCCGGATGCCACCGTTATTGATGCTGCAGGTAAATACGTTTCGCCGGGATTTATTGATATTCATGTGCATGGCGGCGGCGGTCATGATTTTATGGATGGCAGCAAAGAAGCGTTTTTAACGATAGCCCGCACACATGCCCGCTACGGTACAACAGCCATGGTGCCAACAACCCTTACTTCCGAAAAAGCGGACCTTTTAAAAACGCTCGATCTATATGCCCTTGCCGATGCTAAAAATACCATGGGCGCACAGTTTTTAGGCATGCATTTAGAAGGGCCTTACTTTGCCATGAGTCAGCGTGGTGCGCAGGATCCCCGTTATATCCGAAATCCCGATGAGGAAGAATACAAAGAGGTCATCGCCTATTCAAAAGCTATCAAACGCTGGAGCGCCGCGCCCGAGCTGCCGGGTGCAATCAAATTTGCCAGGTACCTGCAGGCAAATGGGATCATGGCCGCTTTAGCCCATACTGATGCTATTTATGAGGAAGTTGTGGAGGCTTTTGAAAACGGGTATACATTGGCTACGCATTTATATTCGGGTATGTCGGGTGTTTCCCGGCGCAATGCTTTCCGGTATGCAGGTGTTATCGAGAGCGCGTTTATAATAGATGCTATGGATGTTGAAGTAATTGCGGATGGCATTCACCTGCCTGCTCCCTTATTAAAATTGATTTACAAGATCAAGGGGCCCGATAGGATTGCCCTTATCACTGATGCCATGCGCGCCGCAGGTATGCCCGAAGGTGAAAGTGTGCTGGGCAATAAAGATACCGGGTTAAAAGTAATAGTAGAAGATGGCGTTGCCAAACTGCCCGACCGATCGTCATTTGCCGGGAGTGTTGCCACCTGCGACAGGCTGGTGAGGAATATGGTGAATATGGCGAACGTTCCCCTGGTTGAAGCTATAAGGATGATGACCCAAAATCCGGCTACCATTATGGGGGTAGGCGACAACAAAGGTGCTTTAGCTGCCGGGAAAGACGCCGATGTTGTAATATTTGACGATCAGATCAATATTCAAACAACTATGGTGAATGGCAGGGTAGTGTATGAAG
>NZ_JBFUKF010000741.1:0-1367 GCF_056400985.1 Mucilaginibacter sp. P4_G9
TAAAGGAAAAAGTCAACATGATAGTAGTCGAGAGACCACATTGGGCATCGTCATTAGAACTCAATTTAGGGGTTTATAGCGCCAATTGTGAAGACATTAAGAAAGTTACGCCATTGTATGCTATTCAAAGAGATAGGCAGACAGCAAAGCAAATTAACGAGCTGATAGGATACTTCTCTCAATTTTCATTGACTCCAAATTCGATAATAGAAAATTTCTTTAATGAAGACTATGCAATGTTTGTTATGTACCAGTACCCTAAGAATCAGCGATTCTAGCCCTTTGTAGTTCGAATTGTATAAATTATAAGACATTGACCACAATCTGCGCTTTCCTTGCCCTCTTTTGCTGCTTTCAAGGCGTTTATGGTGGGCGCAAGCCTCTTCTTGTTTAGGTTATACATAATTAATACTGTTATTAGATCGTGCTTATACTTTGCGAAAGACAACTAATCTATAATTAAAAAGTTACTGAATTTGATAACTTCAAGAGCTTGCCAATCGGTAGGCTCTTTTAAATAATTAACTAATCCTTATGACAATACAAGTAATACTAGGACTGGTGKGCCTCGCCTGTTTTATATACTCACAAGAAAACGGCAAAAGGCAAAAGGTTTTAGTCCGATTCATTGTTACCGAAGCCTGGATTAATGGAGTTAATTTATCTGATGTTTACGTTGCAAACAAAGCATACTTTGCATTTTATAAAACAGGTGGTGAGCCTATTGCCTTGGGCGGAGTATTGGGTGACACCGAGCATCAAACGTTTGGTCATGTTTCCTATATAGCAGCCAAACGGCTCAAACAAACATCAAGTAAAGAGCCAACCGATACACAATCATTCACTTGGACTTACGAAAACAACTTTGATGGAAGCAGGAATAGTGCTGAGGTTAAATTAGTTAAGATTTATTCTAACAATAAAGTTGAGTTTGAGCTGAAGATTGAAACTCAAGATCATAACCGTTTGCTGTTTAAAGGCTATATGGATAATCAGCACACGTTTAAAATCGAGCATCAATAAATGATGTGTTAGCTATGAAGCACTATTTCCATTTGCTTGCCTCAAAGTTATAAACACTTAATCGAAAACTGTCATATTTATGTCAACTGGCAGGTTTGGTGTTTGTAAGTAGGTGCGCTTTTCCTTGGATTAGTGCTTAAACCACCATACTTTTGACTAAACAACAAACCCCGAGGCTGTAACCTCAGGGTTTTTGCGAACATCCGGACGGAATCTTACCGTCTGATATTGAGTTAGACCTCAATACTGTATCATCTTTATCGGTAGTCATGGCAACAAGGCACTAACACGCTCCCCATTTGTTGTTAAACAAAGTTAATGTTTGCTTTGGAAAGCTGTTAATG
>NZ_JBFUKF010000742.1:0-1365 GCF_056400985.1 Mucilaginibacter sp. P4_G9
GTGGTGAGTGGTGAGTGGTGAGTGGTGAGTGGTGAGTGGTGAGTGGTGAGTGGTGAGTGGTGAGTGGTGAGTGGCATTATGTTAAGTTAAGTAAACCTTTTGCCTTTCGCCTTTTCTCTTTAACCTTAAAACTATATCATCGCCTTATTTAAAGCTTTTATTGCCTCAGCAAAATCTTCGCGCGCTACCAGGAACTGGATATTTACTTTACGTAGGGCAAAACCACAGCTTTTTATATTAATGCCTTTTTGGGCCAGGGCTGTTGCTGATTTTGCCAGCAAACCTGGTTGATCCATATTTGAGCCGATCAAACAAACCATAGCCATCTTCTCTACAGTTACCTTTTCGTAATCATCCTCCAGCTCCTGTATCAGTTTTTTATTATAGTCTTTATCCCATATCACAATAGAGATACTGTTGGCGCTGGTGGCCTTAAAAGTATAACTTACGCCATATTTGTAAAACAGCTGCATGATATGAAAATCGGTACCTACGTTGCCCACCATCGATGGATCGTAAATGTCTATCATCATCACCCTTTCTGTACCGGTAATTACTTCTACACGCTTTTTATCACAAATATATTCGCGGGTTATTAGTGTGCCGGGGTGTTCTGGCTGAAATGTATTTTTTATGCGGAGATCTATGTCATTAATCTCCAACGGCTTTGATGCTTTGGGATGGATAGCCTCCATACCAACATCAGCCAATTGGTCGGCCACGTCATAATTGGTGTTACCAACCGGAAAGCAATTTTCAACACCAACCAGTTGAGGATCGGCCGTGCATAAGTGATATTCCTTGTGAATAATGGCTTCCTGTGGTTTTACAGCTACCGCAATTTTGCTGAAGGTGACTTCAGAATAACCACGATCAAACTCGCGCATGATACCCTCTGTACCTTTAGCATAACCGGTTACTATACTGATGGTATTTTCAAAATCGATATGCTGCAGATCTTTTTTTATACGCTGATCTATAGTAAATGATCGTTGGTCATGAAAACCACTCAAATCAACCAAGGTTGCGTTGATGCCCATATTTTGCAGGATATTGGCAAAGTTAAAGGCGGAATGACTTTCGCCAATTGATGCCAGTATCTCTCTGGCTGCCAGTAAAATATCATCCTTGTTTACGTAGCCGGATGCCAGGATATTAGCTATGTTTTCCAGGTAGGTTTGTGCATCTTTAAGGCGTTGCTCAATAAAGGCATCGGCTTCGGCAATGTTTAAACCAAGGCTTTCATAGTTTTTGTTGATCTGTTTTAGCTTAATAATAAGCGCGTTTAAGGGCTTATGAAAGTCCTTATAAGTAGCCAGGCGATGGTAAACCCCCGGCGCGCCGGTCTTTTTATTCTCCAACAGG
>NZ_JBFUKF010000743.1:0-1363 GCF_056400985.1 Mucilaginibacter sp. P4_G9
GCATCATGCTGGTACAATGGTTTCTGCTTAATAGATTGCGCGGCTTTACTAAGGTAATGATATTTTAGCCAGGTATTTTTAAATGCCATTTTTGCAATGGTAAAACCTTCCTTACCATCTAAAAAGCCTAATAAAAACAAATAGATCTTCACAAAGTGAAACAACGGGGCAAGGTTCAGCTTTACAAAAGATGCCTTTTTCCCACACTTTAAATATTTAATGGCACTTAGCTGCGCATAATGAATTGTTTTTGCTTCATGCTCCTGTTCATTTTTAACGGAATAGTGGTGCAGGTGCCCGGTCAATTTTTTTACAATAGCCTTTTTGGGGAGAATCAAAGTTTCATGCACGGACGGTTCAGTCCATTTTACCTGGGTGCGGTTAAAAAGGCGGATATGATGATCCCGTCCCCAATTACCAAAGCGGACGAGCTTATTACCATAATAAGCTTTATAGTTAATATCGTAAACTACCTTCTCATCCTCAAATTTTAATGCTGCTATTGATCTTAAAAGTGMATCATCCGGTATTTCGTCGGCATCAATACTCAATATCCAATTGTTAACGGCCAGATGAATTCCTTTGTTTTTATTAGCACCATAGCCATCCCAGGTTTCTTTATAAACCCGGCATCCGTTTTGGGCAGCTATTGCTACTGTACCATCTGTACTGCCATTATCTACTATAATAATATCGTCGGTTATCTGCTTTAGCATGGGGATACTTTTGGCAAGCATCTCGGCCTCGTTTTTGGTGATAATAACAACAGAAATTGGTACCATTAGATTAAAGTTTTAGCTGTACCTGCAAATCAAGCAACAGGTATCTATTATTATATCGTTGATTTAGTACAAAGGGTTGCCCATAATGGAAAAACTTATTTCGGTTAATACCTGTTAAGCCATCTCAGTACATCTTTATATGGATACTTTTACATTATGAAAACAGGAATAAAAGCAATTGTTACCGGTGCAACGGGGATGGTAGGCGAGGGGGTGATGCATGAGTGTTTGCAAAACCCTGATGTTGAGCAGGTTTTGGTAATTAACAGGAAAGCATCTGGTGTTACCCATCCCAAATTAAAGGAGATCATCCATGCCGATTTCTTTGACCTGTCGGCTATCCGCGATAAGCTTGCCGGATATAACGCCTGTTTTTTTTGTCTTGGTGTAACCTCTGTTGGCAAAAAGGCTGATGAATATTATAAGCTTACATATACACTCACCATGCATATGGCCGAAACATTGGTGAAATTAAATCCAGATATGACTTTTTGCTATATATCCGGAGCTGGTACCGATAGTATGGAAAAAGGTAAAGGCTGGGCTGCTGTAAAAGGTAAAACCGAAAATGACCTGATGAA
>NZ_JBFUKF010000744.1:0-2258 GCF_056400985.1 Mucilaginibacter sp. P4_G9
GTTATAGGACGTTTCTCGGGCATTTTAGGCGCGATTGCAGATGAAATTTATTCGTAAAACCTGCTGAAGCCTGCTAAAAATGACAAATCAAACCCCTTATAGTATTTTTGTAAAATAAAATTAAACAGCCTCTCAGAATTGAAGGAAGCATTAATGTTCCAGTTACCCCATCTTTAGACCCTCTTGGTAATATAAAACCGCTCGGGCTTATAAGTTCTGAATAAGAATTATGATAATCTAATTGTGCCAGTTCTTCAAGTAAATAAATAATCAGAAGCTTTCATCATAAAAACTATTAAAATGAAACTATTACTTGTGCTTCTAATTGGACTTACTACAATTCCCACTTTTTCACAAATTGCAAAAAAAGGCAATAGCAAATCTTTAATTAGAATTTTATCAGCCCAGGAGGCCGGTAGATTAGAACGAAAGAATGTCAGGACTATAATTATTTCTTATGGAGCTAATTTGAATACTGAGAAGGAGATATCGACCAAAGAATATTATGAAATACTTTTGAAAATGGAAAAAAGGAATTCATTAAGGCAAGTTTTTCAGGACATAACCGAAGTTTATAGACAGCTAAGTATAAAAGAGCCTACAAGGTTAATTAAAATACCATCCGAAATTTCAGTTTTTGATTGTGGAGGTTGTGGATGTGCTCGACCTGTAGCAGGTTACGCTTCGTGCACTGGTAATACATGTTGGTGTGCGTGTTGTTTCAATTAAGTTGAATATGCAAGTTCCTTGAATATTCAATTGAAATAAGCCCTGCAAAAAAATATGTCATTAACAATAGGAATATAATTTTTACCCGCAGAGGTATAAAAATTGTTCAGAATGCAAATATAGTGGAGGGATAGGTAGTTTGTTAAGACAGTTTAGGCGAGGTTACGTTGTTTTATGCAAAAATGCCTATAAGTAGCTACTTTTTTTGTTTTTGTAAAATATGATATTTAAGAAATTGGTAAGCAAGGATTGGTGGCTCGTTATCTGAACTTGATAAAATTCCCAAGAACATTTTTATTATAAAACTTTACCAAATTTATTGACATGAGGTTACTTAATAAAAAGTCAATTTTACTTCTATTTTTACTTCTAAATTTCCAAGTTTTAAAAAGTCAAACGATTAGTAACTCGAACGCGTGTTCAAAGAGTAAGCTTTTGAAAGATTTAAGGAAATTTATATTTCTTTGTAATAATAAATTTTCATCGAATAATTATTTTCAATCTGATTCCATATGCACAAATTGTATAAGAGAGGACTTTAAAAAAGCCCATTTTATGAATATTGTCAAATATGATAATAAGGTTTCCTTTAACTTTTCGAAACAATATTCAAAACGAAAGTTGTCTAATTCTAAATAAAGCCTCCAGTAGGATATCGTTTTACCCAGTCTTAACTAATATTAATTTTACGACTTCATGTATAACGAATATATTGGGACCTCCAATGGGCCACAATTCTGATTCAACATCAATTTTCTGGATAACGGACTTAAAAAATATTTTAGAATTAAGACTTGATAAAATGAATTTATTTTTTTATTCGAAAAATTATGAAGTAAAATATTTTGATTTTGCAAATGATGAAGAAATAATTGGGCCAGTTGCCGAGAAAATTATCGACAACTCTTTACCTAAACTTCCTATTTTTTATGACTTAACAAAGCGGCTGAAATCAAACGATTACTTCTTTGAAGAAAATCTTTTTAGTAACGATAAAAAAAAAGAATTTGGTATTAATTTTTTAAAATTTTGTCAGCAAGATTTTGATGAAATGGCTAGAGAATTCGTATCTAACAAAAAAGAATTAAAAGAATTTAATAGGGCATTAGATTCTTTGAAAGATCAATGTTTTAAAAAAGAAAGTTTATATAGAAGTTCAAGTATTATAATTTCTAATGATATTTATGATGCCAATCAAAATAAGAGGGCAAATCAAATTGCTTTTAAAATTCCTTGTATCAAAAGATTCAATGATACCGATGAGACACTTAAAAAAGAAAAAACAAGAAGAAAGAATACATTAAAATACCTCATTAATAACTCTAAAACTGATTTATGCCTGCAAAATATTCGTGATATATTATTTAATTTCATAGATAGTGTCGAACTAGATGAACCAAGAACGTTTAGTATAAAGAAAGATAATTACTTGATTTACATGAATTCTCAAAATGATTGGCTAAACATTTATATTAATATGCCAAAAACAAACACTGAAGAGTAAATAAGTCAATGAATATTTACAAAAC
>NZ_JBFUKF010000745.1:0-1355 GCF_056400985.1 Mucilaginibacter sp. P4_G9
GTTATATGGTAGGCTAACGCCCTTACAGTAGCATCATTCGCGGTACCGGTGCCATGCCCCATCCGGTCAAAAGCTTCTTCGGGCAGGCCATTAAACAAAGCGACGGTTGATCGTCTTACTGCTTCATATTCTTCAAGTATATTATCCAGGTCCCTGTTATCGGCATCCGAATAGTTGGCATAGGCATCCTGGTCAAAACCTATCAGGTTATTTTTTTCGTTGCGTGCAAAACGTAGGGCGCGGTATGCAAAAATGCGTTCGTCATCAATAATATGTACCAGCACTTCTTTGATACTCCATTTACCCGGCGCGTACCGATGATATAACACATCGGGCGGTAATGAGTAGATTAGTTGCTTAACCAATTGAAAATTATCCTGCAGGTGGTTTAGCACAAAACCGTCTGTGGGTACCAGCTTCATGTACATAATGGCATATGGTGGATATTCGCCTTCCTTAGGCGGTTGTATTAATCGCATAACAAATAGCTATCGTTATAAAAGGAACGACAAAATCCGAAATCGAAAATCCCAATTCCTCAATCAACATCAAACATTCCCCCACCCCAGCGCCAATACATCAGCCAGGTGGATGGTCCTTATCGGCAAACTATTTTTGTCGATATAGCTTTGCAGGTGCAGCAGGCAGGAGGCATCTGTCGAGATGATGTACTCTGCACCGGCGGCCAGGGCATTATCTACCTTTTGCTGGGCCATGGCGGTGGAGATAGCTTCAAACTTAACCGCGAATGTACCGCCAAAACCACAGCAGGTTTCGTTATCCTTCAGTTCTAAAAGTTCTAAACCTAATACTTTGGAGAGCAGCTGGCGGGGCTCGTTCCTGATCTTGCATTCGCGCAGGGCGGAGCAGCTATCGTGGTAAACGGCCTTACCATCCAGCTCGGCGCCGAAGTAATCAAACTGCAGGATATTCACCAGGAAATCCGACAGCTCATAGATATTACCCTGTATGGCCCTGCATTTATTATGTACAGCTGTATTGGTAAACAAATCGTTATAATAGTTTTTAACCATGCCGGTGCATGATGCAGATGGGGTTACAATCACGCTGTCTTCCGAAAAATCGTTCAGAAACTTGCTGCCCACGGCTTTGGCATCATCCCAAAAACCCGCGTTAAACGCCGGCTGCCCGCAACAGGTTTGATTTGGGTTAAAATTCACTTTACAGCCCGCCTTTTCCAATACTTTTATAGTATTAAAGGCAGTTTCAGGAAATAGTTGATCTACAAAACATGGTACAAACAGCTCTATCTTCATCGGCACAAATTATTCGGCGCTAAATTCCACATATTTTTTTATGCTTTTCTCGGCTTTTAGCAAAGAAAGCAATAATAT
>NZ_JBFUKF010000746.1:0-1346 GCF_056400985.1 Mucilaginibacter sp. P4_G9
CCGCAAATGGGCATTTTTTCATTACCTCGACTGGAACGTAAGCAATCGTGTTTCTTTTGGTTTCTTTAATGCTGTTATATCTCCCGAAACTGATGCAGCGGGCAACAGGCGTGGTTTTGATTTGAATTTTATAAATCCAATAGTGTTTTCAAGCTCTTTAGGTCCATCCCGGCAACCAAAGGACAATACACTGATTGGATTTACCGGCAAGTATAAAATTCTTGACAAAACTGCTTTATATGCCCAGCTATTATTAGACAGGTTTAAAGCCAGCGATTTCTTTTCTGGCAATAACGCCAATAATACTAATGGTGTACAGGTGGGTATCCGCGGAGCCGATCTGCTTGAGGTTAAACACTTTAATTATATTTTCGAGTTTAATACGGTTAAACCTTATACTTACCAAAATACAAATTCCATTAGCAGTTACGCTTTTTATGGCGATCCGTTGGCGCATCCTTATGGTGCAAACTTCAGGGAAATTTTGGGTATCCTTAATTATTCTTTTGGCAGGATAGACCTCCAGGGGCAGTTAAACTATGCCAAATATGGCCTTGATGCTACTACTGTTATCAATAATGGTAAAATTGTAACCAAGCCTTTTGTACCTGCAGATAATACCACTACAACCATAGGCCAGGGAATAAGCACCAACTTATATTACGCAGAAGGCACAGTATCATTCCTCATTAATCCTAAATACAACCTCCGTTTTGAACTAAGCGGTTTATATCGTAAAGAACATAATAGCTTAATTGACAACAAAACCACACTGTTAACTTTTGGGCTAAGAAGCTCGTTCAGGAATTTGTACCACGATTTTTAGCAGGATTTATGGATCAGGCAGATTTGCAGGTTTTGGTTGTTGTCGCTACTACGTGATAAGTTTACGCACTATCAGTTAACATCACCATGAAAGATGATCATTTAGCCGGTTTGCGCTTGTTTAACCAACACATCAGCAATCCGCACTTTAATGAGCCCGCGGATGTTGTAAAATATATGGTTGCCATGCAGGCCCAGGACTATGCCGGCGCCAAATGGGCTGTTGGTTTAAGAACGCAAAATGCGAATGAAGCTGTAATTGAAAAAGCCATAACCGAAGGCAAAATACTGCGTACCCACCTGCTTAGGCCCACATGGCACTTTGTTTCACCTGTTGATATTCGCTGGGTACTTGCGCTCACCGCCCCCCGCATTAACGCTATTAATGCGGGTATGTACAAAAAGTTTGAGGTTAGTAATGCCATCTTCAATAAAACCAACGATATATTGATAAAGGCGATGCAGGGCAACAAACACCTTACCCGTGCCGAGATTACAGAAGCGTTAAACCGTGCCGGGAT
>NZ_JBFUKF010000747.1:0-1341 GCF_056400985.1 Mucilaginibacter sp. P4_G9
ATGGTATGGTGCCCTATTTTAACCCCTCCCGGATTGTAAACTTCTACATTGGGGCCAATGGTTACCACATCTTCGGTTTCTAAAAGCCAAGGCGCCCATATTTTGCAATTCGGATAAATAAAATTAGTATCGCCAATTTTCCCGCCAAATTGCCTTATGATAAATATCCTCCATTTATGTAAAGGGTTAGGAGTCCATTTGCATAAAAGTGTCCAGGCAATATTCCAACAAAATCTTTTTAGTTTTTCGGATGAAGAAAATACTGGTTTTACATAAGGGTCCGGATTATTAATATCGTGAGACGAAATCATTAAAGTTTTTAGTTTTTCTATAAAATGAACAAGCCTGACCAGGCAAAAAAATGATGATCAACAGTAGATGATTCATTTCATTTTAGGACGCAATATGTGAATAATTATTCAATAAGGAAAGGCTTTTAGCAATTAAAACAAGCCAAACGCTTCTAATTTTTCAGACTTTTGAGCCAATAATCATTTGCCCATCCTGCATAAAGTCTTTTGCTTTTAACATTTCTCGTCTTAGTTGTTTCATTTTTAATCAGATTAAGCGCGATCCTGCGAATGGTAGAGAAGTTTTTGGCGGCATTTTCGATGCGTTTTCTGCTGCTCGGCAACAAGCTGTCCTTTCGCTGAGTAATAATGTCCGCATATACTTCTGATAATCTTCGGCTGTCATCGTCTTTAACGATCGTCTGTACGGCTTCCAGATGAAACACATAATGACCGTTCCGTGTTCAACGACCTGTTCTTTATTAGGAAAGGAAATCAAATGCTTTTTCGAATTGCTGGCAATAGCCTTGTTCTGTATATTTGCCGCACTTTTCAATTTTGAAGAAAATTAATACGGCCTGTGATACTTAAAAAAAATGTAGAGGTCTCTAACAGAAACAATTGGTTCCATTTGCCAATTGCTCATATTTTACATAACGCTCTGATAGTAAATGAATTATATAAATAACACCCCTAATAATCGTGCTTAACAGGATCGCGAGAAAACGCCATTAATATACTGATTAATCAAATTATTTCATGCTCATTTTTAATTTACTATAAATCAAATACTTATATCAAACCTTAACCAACTATTGTTATTAGAACGCGTTTATTAAGCAATGGCGTTAATCAAATAATTAATTAAATGTAATTCTATGTACAACAGTATATAGTAATCTTTATAGAATGGGTAATAAATATGATGCAATAATAGTCGGATCCGGCCCCAACGGATTAGCAGCAGCTATTACACTGCAGCAAAAAGGGCTGTCGGTGTTGTTGCTTGAGGGTAAGAAAACAATAGGTGGTGGAATGCGTACTATGGAAC
>NZ_JBFUKF010000748.1:0-1339 GCF_056400985.1 Mucilaginibacter sp. P4_G9
TGGCCAGGTTAACCTTGCCCTGGCTGTGCTGTTATCTGCATTTAATATCCTGTCTTTTGGTATCGACCAGGTTGTTATAAAAAAAGTGGCTCATGGCGATAATGCTCAAACCCTATTATCACTTTATATATTCCATGTTGTTTTAACAGGGACCCTTTTTTATGGATTATTGCTGCTCGGTAAAGTTTTTTTTGTTCGGGATGAGGAATTATACCGGCTGATACTGTTGATAGGTGCAGGTAAGCTCATGATCTTCTTTTCCACTCCGCTAAAACAGGTAACTACTGGCATAGAGCGGTTTAAACTGTTATCGTACATGTTAGTGGTATCAAATGTTGTAAGGGGTATTGTATTGCTTATCCTGGCTTTGTTGCACCAGGTTAATATCACTTCTATCATTTGGGTTTTTATATGCGGTGATACCATCGAATTACTGATCAGTATCTTTCTTTTCAGGAAATATATAAAGATACCTGTGTTTGTACAGTGGAATAAAATCGAATATATACTGCTGTTGCGTGAGTCGTTACCACAGGTGGGGGTGGTACTTATTACCTCGGCACTGGCCCGGTTCGATTGGTTGTTTATCGGGTTCATGGTATCAGCGGTGAAGCTTGCCGAATATAGCTTCGCCTACAAAATATTCGAGATCTCCACTTTGCCCTTACTGGCAATAGCCCCTCTTTTAATCCCCAGGTTCACCAAATTATTTAAAAGCGGAGATCCCTCTGCAACGGATCTGAAGCTGCTTATCCGGATAGAACTCATAATAGCCGCATTTACAGGTTTGTTGCTGAATATATGCTGGAACCCCATAATTGATATTGTTACGCACGGAAAATACGGAGCTGTTAATACCAACACCATATTTATCCTATCGCTTTGTATGCCCCTGTTGTATTTTAATAATTTTTTGTGGACGATATTTTTTGTGCAAAACCGGCTAAAAATGATCTTTTACTCCTTTCTTATCACATTTGGTGTAAATATTGCCGCCGATTTATTACTGATACCAATTTATAGAAACGAAGGGGCCGCCATGGCCTTTTTGCTGGCTTGTTTGGTGCAGGCTGCTTTTTATTTTTCGAAAAACAAGCACGCCGGGCTTAAAGGTGCTTTTTATACGCTAACCCTTTGCACAGGGTGTGCTTTGTTAAGTGGCTTTTTAGCTAAAACATTGTTTCAAAATATGTGGGTGACGGGCGTAGTTTCAGTTCTATTTTACTTTGTTTCTTTGCTTATCACCATGCAGCTCAGGCGCGATGACTGCAAAAGCTTAATCAGGATTTTTTATTGATGAAATAACCTGTTTTCGCATTTTATACAGGCAACCTATCCC
>NZ_JBFUKF010000749.1:0-1315 GCF_056400985.1 Mucilaginibacter sp. P4_G9
TTATTAAGTGTTCCATTTGAGTGCAGTGGAACACACCGAACGCTCTGGAACGCATTATGGCTGATTATCAACAATTTAAGCTTTTTAAAAATCAACAAAGACCGGAACACTTATGCGACTGATAATCAACATCATAAACCCAAATATTAACTTTTGGTTAAAATCAAACTAACGGACTGTAGTTCGATATCTGAATTTATCTCGCGCTAAGACGCTAAGACGCAAAGTGATTTACTTCTTTTTTCTTTGTTGGTTAATTTCTATATAGTGTTCCTGTCTTCACTATAAATACACTTTTTTGAAGAAAAATCAATTTATATCGGGATATATAGAGCCGGATTAATTGAAAACTTATCATCCGCCTATCTCACAAATCCGGCAAATTTTAGCCTCAATTTACGAGGCTGTCTAAAAATAAAAAAACAGACCGCCATTGCGAGGCACGAAGCAATCCCAAACTATGCAGATCGGATTTGCAAAGCTACTCTGTAAGGTGGGGATTGCTTCGTACCTACAATGACGCGTGGATATATGCTTCATTAGAAGTCTAAAAACATTTAATAAATCATTTTTAGACAGCCTCTTAAAAAAATCACGAAAAAAATTGCGTAGTTAAATAACTACATTTATATTTGTAGTCAAATAACTACACGATGAATTTAAGACGAGACGTATTTCAAGCCATAGCCGACCCGACAAGAAGGGCCATACTGCTGTTGGTAGCCTCACAATCCATGACAGCAGGTGCAATAGCCTCGAATTTTAACACAGCAAGACCAACAGTTTCAAAACACCTGCAAATACTAACCGAGTGCGAATTGCTTAAACAAGAGCAAAACGGCAGGGAGATTTACTATCATAGTAATGCAAAAAAAATGAAAGAAATAGCAGACTTTATTGAACCATTCCGCAACATGTGGGATGACAGGTTTAATAAATTGGAAACCATAATGAAAAACTACCAATCAAAAAAATAGTATAATATGGAACGAAAAACAAAGATCAATGCCGAAGATGGCAAACAGGAATTAGTAATAACCAGGGAATTTGATTTGCCATTGGAATTACTATTTAAAGCTTATGCAGAGCCCGAAATTGTTGAGCAATGGATGGGGACGAAAGTGCTGAAACTCGAAAATAAAAAGCACGGCGGCTGGCAATTTGAAACAACAGATCCTAAGGGAAATGTGGTATTCCGGGCCAATGGAGTAATCCACGAATTTGTTCCCGACCGGAAAATTACACGGACATTTGAAATGGAGAACACAACCTTTCCCATTCAGCTTGAGTTCCTGGAATTTAAACACCTCACTCA
>NZ_JBFUKF010000750.1:0-1312 GCF_056400985.1 Mucilaginibacter sp. P4_G9
GTAAATTGTAAATTTTAGCATAGTGTGTTTTTAAAGTGATTTATGTATAAGTTTATATTTATTAACCGTGCATCAAACTTCATGATAATTAAGAACTTAATTATTGCCAATATATTAACTTATTGTTAAATATGATTGCTTTAGTTAACAAAATCATGGGGTAGACAGGCGTTGATGTGCAGAATAAATTAACTGTAATTACAACTTAATAAACCATTCGCAATCACGTATATTTACACGTGATTAATAGCGAAATAGTTATCAATTTAAAAGGCAATATCAGCAAGTAMTTGCTGGCGTTTATTTTATTGCTTGGTTTTTTCGCTATCCAGGGTCATGCAAATAGCAGCCAGGTAAACAATAGCAGCACAGATACCGAAGTGCCGGCCAAAAAGCAATCTGTATTAAAAAATTGCATCAGTTACAAAAGAGCCTCCTTAGCTTCCTGTAAAAATGTTATTATTTACTTCATACCCAGGGAGAATTTTGAGCAGCACATATTGCTTCATAATAAAGTTATCATAAATAAGTTTGAGCATTTAAAGCAGCTTTTCCTGGCGTATAAAAGCGATGCTGATTATATGTTCATTACCCCCATCTACGCTGCCGATCAGGACCTCCCACGCATCGGTTAATTCAACCCTGTTTCCCCATTTATTGAATTAAGTAAAATTTATTTAACGGTTTAACTGTGCCTTAAGGCCTGCTAAACGCATTCTGCTATCTGCATGAAAAAGCTTAAAAAGCTATTGAGGCTTATTTGCCTTACCCTGTTTTTAATACTGGCCGTAACCGGAATTTCAATAGCCGGGGCCGCTCCCATCCTTGCTAAAAACGAAGAACGTTTTAATAACAATGAAACGCTGATAGAAATGGTTGATGAGAAGAAGGAAGATGAGGAAGAGGAAAAATGGTAATGGTTTAAAAACCACCTTATTAAATCGCCGGGCGATAAAATCCGGAGACGCTAAATCAGGAAATGGTGCGCTGGGTTTATGCCCCAATAATAACCATGTCATTGCGAGCGCAGCGCGGCAATCGCGAACTGTGCAGATCGGCTCTGTAAGTTGGGGATTGCTTCGTACCTTATAATGACACATTTACAAGTCGCTCATAATCAAGCTGCTTTTTGTATGATATAACCCAGTTTAGCTGCATTTTTTTGCAGACGTGCGATTATCCTTGCTGTCGTAATAGCCGGATCCTGCTGAACTTTGCTGGCATCATAAGCCTGTTTTTTGAGTACCATGTTGTAAAAGATCACAGCTATTTTTCGGGCGACTGCCTTGATAGCTTTCGCGGAGCCTTTCGT
>NZ_JBFUKF010000751.1:0-1311 GCF_056400985.1 Mucilaginibacter sp. P4_G9
CTATCACGTGATTTGGATACCACAGAACGTAATATAATAATAAAACGTTCGTTAAGTGTTGACGTACTGCGTTTTGCTACTGATGCAGTTACATTGATCGTAAATCAGGCTTCTGTTGATACTACTATCACTGTTGCTGTATTAAAAAAGATGCTTAACGGGGAAGGGGACCCAAACAAAACAATTGTTTTTGATAATCCAAACTCGAGTTTGGTAAGGTATTTGAAGTACTTTTCTGGTAATAAGGAATTTAATCAGAAAAATATTTACGCACTAAAATCAAATAGGGAAGTTATTAAATACGTTAGTGAGCACCCAGACGCTCTCGGTATCACAGGTTTTAGCTGGCTTAATGATCCCGATAAGGATATGGTGCCTTACGTGGCTAAGGTTAAAATTGTAGGAGTTAAGGATGAGGCCAGTAAGAAGTATGCTAACTACTATTTTAAACCTTCGCAGGAATCACTCGTCTTAAAACAGTACCCTTTAAGTAGGGGATTATACCTGGTTAATACATCGAGCAAGGCTGGTTTAGCTACCGGATTTGCAACATTTTTGGCCAGCGATGTGGGTCAGCGGATAATATTAAAATCAGGTTTATTGCCAGATTCGATACCGCCAAGAGAGATAAATTTAAAAAGTAAATTATAACTAAATAAGATGAAAATGATCAGTAAAATAGCTAAGGCAACATTAGGACTGGTATTAATAGGTTCATCATCAGTTTTTGCGCAAAGTCTAGCCGACGCCAAAAAAGCTATTGACGCCGAACAATATCAAAAAGCCAAATCGATGCTAAAAAACCTTACGGTTACACAGGCCGATAAGGACGAAAATTTCTTTTACCTGGGTTGGGTATATCTTAAACAGGATTATACAGATTCGGCAAAAACAGCTTTCAATAAAGGTATTGCTGTAAATCCAAAATCGGGCTTAAACTATGCCGGTTTAGGTGCTGTTGCCCGTTTAGATAAAGATAAAGCAGGCGCAACTACCAGCTTTAATCAGGCTGTGTCGCTTTCAGGTAAAAATAGCAAGCCTTATGTATATGTAGGAAAAGCATATTTGTTACCTACCACATCAGATGGTAAAATATCAGTTGACGATGCCAGCGCAGCAATTGCCGTTTTATCAAAGGGCAAAGCAATTAACCCCAAAGATGTTGAGTTGTTGATCACCTTAGGAGATGCTTATGCTTCACAAATAAAAAGTAACGAAGCTTACCAGGCTTATTCTGATGCAAATACAGCTGATCCCAAAAATCCGGGTGCTAAAGTTGCAACCGGCGTTTTGTGGAGATATGCAAACAAC
>NZ_JBFUKF010000752.1:0-1307 GCF_056400985.1 Mucilaginibacter sp. P4_G9
GTTACGGCCTATCTTAAAGGTGGCAGTATGACCGATGTGAGCACCTGGGCAGATGAAAATAGGGATGCAAAAACGGCACCATGGCACTATTTGAACCTTCCTTTAGGTTTGAACCACGAACAATTTGTTGATGCAGTGAGCAAACAAGGTAGCGACAATGTTTATTCAGCCATACTGAAAGTTGAAGCAACCCTTAAGGACAAAGCTTCCAGTCCGGATCAAAAGAATGAGGCGTTAAAATACCTTGTTCATCTTGTAGGTGATGCGCACCAGCCAATGCATGTTAGCCGCAAAGAAGATAAGGGCGGTAATACGATACAGTTACAGTTTGACGGCAAGGGCACCAATCTGCATAGCCTGTGGGATAGCAAGCTGATTGACCATGAGGGATTAAGTGAAGCTGATATTGCTAAACAATATGATTGGGCCAATGAAACTCAAATTAAGAAATGGCAGGCTGATAGTCCTATGGAATGGCTTTGGGAGAGTTATCAGATTTCAAGTGAGTTATATGGAGATGTAAAGCCAGGACAAACTATTGATGAGGCATATTACAAGAAGTACATTAAAACAATTCACTTGCGCATTGATCAAGCGGGTGTACGGTTAGCCGGGGAGTTAAATAAGTTATTCAATGATTTGCCAGTGACGGTTAAAACCCAAGTTGTCTTGTTACCTCCTCCTCCGGTATCAAACGTGCCGGTTCCTCATGCTCCAGGTGCAAATCTTGCAGACATTAAGGGCTTGGTTGGCAAAGAAGTGACTACATCAGGCCAGGTTTATGGTGTAAAAGACATTGGTAGTATGGTGCTTGTAAACTTAGGTGCTGCCTATCCGAATCAATTGCTAACTGTAGTATTAAAAGGTGACGCGAAACAATTGGCTTCCCAAATCGAAGATAAAACCATATCAGTTGAAGGTAAGGTGATTGATTTTAAAGGCAAGCCCGAGATTGTTATTACAGAGTCCCAATATTTAAAAATTGTAAAGTAGTTAATTAGATATGAAGAACTTCAAGATTGATGCTGAAGGCGCTGAGTTTGAATTTATAACCATGCACGTAAGGGAGGTAAAGCTATTTCAAGTATACGTAATGCACGACGGCAAGAGAACTCGTTTTCATATGCAAGCAAATCCAGACGGTGACTTTTATATCACCGATAAAGATCATTGCCCGCTTGAATATCATAAAGCAGAAGAACTTTTAAGCAAGGCTATCAAAATCTACGGTGGAGCAGACAAGCCAGTCGACATTTAACATTATTAAAGAATGCAAACGCCAAGCTGATTAAGCCTGGCGTTTTGTG
>NZ_JBFUKF010000753.1:0-1306 GCF_056400985.1 Mucilaginibacter sp. P4_G9
CAGATAGGTAGTTATGACCGAACTCGTTGCAATGTGACTTGATTTGAAAGCCATATTAAATATGTTTTAAATGCCATTTAGCATACACTATTCATAACTTCCAGCTGCCTCGGTTTCTACAAGCTGGGTAAGTATAGCTTTTAAGGTAGCCTCGCGCGCCCATTGCTGCTCTATATTTGAAGCATCTTCCTTATACCATTTAAGGGGAGCATTTATTTCGATACGGGCCCTGTAAACAAAGTTTTTTGTTGGATGCATTTTACTTCCCTCATAGCTGTTTAGATTTTCGCCTTTAATTATTTTGGCAAATTCTCGTGCTTTGATATCCAGTTGCAGGCATTCATCAAGCGAATTTTTAAAATCCTGTTTGTCCTCCAGCCAAATTGTGAGGATTTCATCATTAAGGTCGTGGTCTGCAATAGCTATCCGGCTGTAATCGTAATCAACAGAGATAATCATCCACCATAGCTGGTCTTTTAATTTTTGTGCGATTTTCATTTTATTTATTTTTAGTTTGTTTGTTCATCGGTTTATTGATCTTAACCCGGGGTAATCTTTTAACCGCCTGCGTACCGGCAAAGCTTACCTGAAAGCGGGCATCCAGCCCGGGAGGTACTTTTGTATGGCAACAATCTCTTTATCAAGCTTTTTGCAGGCGGCCTGGTAGGCCTGGTAGCGCAAGAGCGGCTCATGCTGGCAGGTATCATCATTGGAYGTACATGAATATTGGGCACTGTTAGTTTCTTCCCGTTGGATGGCTGAGTAAGCTATATGCATTTTTTTATGTAATTAGTTAACGCGTTTTTCTTTATTCTTGCACACAGTATCTCTGTATTAATTTTCTTTAAATTCTGTGTAATAAAATTTGTTTTTTACTAAATTTATATTACTTTAGTAAATATCAACAGGACAAATATAAAGAATAATCTTTGTAACAATCAAGAAAAATCTTTAATTAATTATTATCATGGATAATGCATCAAAACCCGGTAAAATCAAAACCATCCGTCCGGAAACCCTGGAGTTTATTATTCTTTATAACCAACTCAGGGGAAAGGCTTTTACAGGCAACGCACAACTTGCCGAAGTGCTGGGCTTTAATTCGCCCAGTTCTATTACTGAAATTGTAAAAAGCCGGCAAAATATCGATCCGGAAAAATTCAGAATTTTTAAAGAAAAATATAAAGATTTTTTACACACCAAGAAAACCACAACAAATCAAGAAAATAATACAGTAAATAAAGCAGAGGAGGGGATTCCGATGTTTGAAATTATAGCCACCGCATCGGGTGTAGAAGTATATAAT
>NZ_JBFUKF010000754.1:0-1305 GCF_056400985.1 Mucilaginibacter sp. P4_G9
ATACTCAATTCGGCCATCACCTCCTCGGTAGTTAAAGCTTCGGGCGAAACCAGTAGCAACGCATGTACCTGGGCCATAGTGCGGTTTATTCCCCATTCCGACCCCAACTTACCCCAGGCCTCAATAAACTTAAGCTTTCCTTCTGCCAATTCCATGTACAAATATAAATAAGTTTTTAAACTTTCAAAAATAAATGAAAGAAAAGTAAAGACAGTAGCAAGTAGTTAGTATCAGGTAGCAAGACTTTTAAATGCAGCTCTGATAACAACGCTCAAAAATATCGGTGCAACGGTCTTGATACCTGATACTAACTACTTGATACTAATTAATTCTTTATCAATCTTCTTATCCCACTGCTCCTGTACATAGTGGTTAATTCCATGGTTGGTTTCATCATCGTATTGCTTTTGCATGTCATTCATCTCCTTAAACGAATCAAAGTATTGTACGTTAATCGGCCCATCATAATTTTCAACGGTCAGCATTTCTTTTTGTAATTGCTTTTTAAAGTGCATGGCAATTATTTTCACTATATCAAAGTGCCTTTGCTCGTGATTAAGATTGTATGCCGTTTGCGCGCCCTCCTTTACCCAGCAGGCACTTTTAGGGAGGTAAGCCTTAAGCCTCAAATGAACATTAATTATCCCCTTCACAATCTCAACCTCCTCGGCATAACCAAAACTCGGAAAAACCTCGGCCTCGAATTTACTTGCAGGGGGCCTTTGTTGAAAATCGCTCCATTTTATTGGTCTTTTAGCCGAGTAATAAATGGTATCTCCTTCGGGCTGTTCGGTATAATTGGTAAAAACAAGCTTTACTCCTTTTACCAGCTTTATATTGGTATCAGCTTCTTTGTTTATCCAGGTATTAAAATAGATGAGTCCGCTTTGGATAGCGTTACTTAACATCCCTGCCACATCCATTTGCTGCCCCGAAGTACGCGTATAATTTGAATTCGCTTTATAGCCAATCAGTTGTATATCATTCTCACCTCTCCGCAGGGTAAAAGAGAAAACAACATTTAGTTTTCCGTTAACCCTTCCTCCGGCCTGCAACGTTTCATCTAACTGTAGTTTTCTTATATGGATAATTATAGCGCGTAATGCTTTGTTCGTTACCAGGTTTCTATTGATGAATTGCTTGATAGCTAATGAGGCACCATCTTTCAGATCAAGCGTATACTTTGGCGTAGTTTCGTTTATTAGCCCGGCAGGAAGTAACCTGGCTACAACACTTCGGTCATCGCGTTCATCTACAACATCGGCTATATGAAATTCTGTTGCCGAAAATAAAAATTGCTGATCA
>NZ_JBFUKF010000755.1:0-1688 GCF_056400985.1 Mucilaginibacter sp. P4_G9
CACTGCGATATGTCATGGGCGATGCCGTCTTCTTCCTTACCCTGAAAGGTTTCGTAACCGATGCTAAATACACTTACAGTAACCTGGTTACTACTGCCGACGTGCAGGAATACTTTAGTAAAGCCGCAGGTATTGATCTGAAACCATTGTTTGATTTATACATCTATTCTATCAATAAATTGGAAGTGCATGTAAAAGCACAACGTGGAGATAAGTATCTCGTCCAGCTTTTAAATATTGATATGCCGTTACCTATAGACATATCCACCGATGGTATTACCAAACGTTATACTCTTGATAAAAAAGGAGTAACAGTGATAAGCAAAAGCATGCCAGTTATTGACCCGGATACTTATTACTTAAAAAAGCTGATCATTGAATAAAACCAGCGACGATGAAGAAAATATTATTGCCATCATTGATCATAATATTCTCATCCTGTGTTAAAGCTCAAAAGATAGGTAAGCCTAAAACACAAACAGATTCGGTTTACCTGTTTACAGAAGTTATGCGTGACCTTATGCTTTTAGCGGCTGCTTTCTTAGCTTTTGGTGCTTCTTCTGCTACAACTTCTGCAACAGGAGCTGCTTCAACTGCTACCGCCTTTGGAGCAGGCGCTGCTGCTACTTCAGCAACCTCTTCTGCAAAAGGAACAACTGAAACGTATGAGCGGTTGTCAGCTTTCTTTTTGAAAATTACGATACCTTCGGCTAAAGCGAATAATGTATGATCTCTGCCGATACCTACGTTAACGCCCGGATTGTGTTTAGTACCACGTTGACGAACGATGATGTTACCTGCAATTGCTGGCTGACCACCGAAAATTTTGATACCTAAACGTTTGCTATGCGACTCGCGGCCGTTTCTGGAACTACCGGCCCCTTTTTTGTGTGCCATTTCTTAATATCTTTTATGGAATTGAAGAACAACTCCCGTTAAACTTTAAATTATAATGTAATACCAGTGATCTCGATCTTGGTAAATTGTTGACGGTGACCGTTTTTCTTTTTGTAACCTTTTCTTCTTTTCTTTTTGAAAATGATCACTTTATCACCTTTTAAATGAGACACGATCTTAGCTGATACTTTAGCACCTTTCAAATCAGAACCTAATTTGAATGAACCTTCGTTTTCTGCTAACAATACACTGTCAAATTCAATACTAGCGCCCTCGTCACCCTGTAATCTGTGTACAAAGATCTGCTGGTCTTTTGCAACCTTAAATTGCTGTCCGGCTATACTTACTATTGCGTACATGTTTGTTAATTATTGTTTTAAAATTCGAGGTGCAAATATAGGGATTGATATTTTAATAAACAACATACCTACATTTTATTTTTTTAGCCTTCTTTCGGCTGTTGTTAAGCTTTGGTCTATTTCTTTGATCAGCTGTTTGTTGGCGTCAATTAATTTAGGGTCACCGGCAAAATTCGAATCAAAGATTACCTTCTTGGTTTTGGTTTTATATTTAAATTCAATGACGTATCGTATTGGCTTATCGGCTGAAGTAGTATCTCCTTTTTCATTTGCGGGAAAATCCCAGAAACCCAGGTCGGCTGCCTTATGGTGCAGGTATAGCAGATCATTATCGGTGAGTCTGATTTGCACTTTCACCAACGAATCTCTTTTATTTAGGTATTGATAGTCGCCGGTACTTGAATTAAATTTATTTACCAGGCTGTCTTTCTC
>NZ_JBFUKF010000756.1:0-1295 GCF_056400985.1 Mucilaginibacter sp. P4_G9
GTCTACCTCTTCCCATTCCGAACAGAGAAGTCAAGCCCGCCAGAGCCGATGGTACTGCGGTAAAACGTGGGAGAGTAGGTCGGTGCCCAATCTTAAATCAAGCCCTTGCTGGAAACAGTCAAGGGCTTTTTTGTGCGCTTTGGTTTCCGGGGTAAACCTTTGAAAAGTCAAAAGTCAAAAGTCAAAATTCAAAAAGAAGGCGAATAGCTTACAGCAAGCAGTTTCGTGCCATAAATGATCAGAAAAGGGGGACTTTTAGGGTTGTTTTAAAGAGAAAAAGTGAAGAAAAGTGCAGAAATATCGCGGTTTATTTAATGTTTTTTTGAATATCCTTTTTGGAACCTTAATCCACCATCCCGGCTACCTGCCGGAACCCTAAAATGGGCTGGCTACCTTTTGGAACAGCTTCGAAGTACTGACAAAGTAGTGTCACCACTTGGTTGGATGGTGGGTGGTATATTTGTAGGGTTGGGTTTGCGGGTAAAAAGGATTTATAGATAAACATCATATTTACATCACCAACGGTTTTATAAATCACCTTTACTATGAAAGTTACATTTTTTATAACGGTTTTATACATTTTAATAACTGGCTTATGTGGCTCGGTAGCGAAAGCTCAAATTACCCCTATGGCAATGCCATCCACAATTAATAATTATCCCTGGACAGATAAGCAATTAATGGAACCAGCTGTACTGGCCGCCAGTCTGGTGAATACTCCTGCAAATCAACCCTTAATATTGAACATTGGCGCAGTAGAGGATATCATGGGGGCCAAACATATAGGGGCGGTTAGCAAACCGGAAAATATGGAACTGCTCGAAAAGACTGTCTCTGCTCTGCCAAAAACAACGGAAATTGTTATTTATTGCGGATGCTGCCCCTTTACAAAATGCCCCAATATTCGTCCTGCATTTCTGCAATTGCAAAAGCTTGGCTTTACAAATGTTAAACTTTTAAATTTGCCGGTAAATCTGCAATCCAGCTGGATCTCCAAAGGTTACCCCTTGGCGACTAACCGATAGAGAGCGCATATGTTTGCGATCTCTGGCGGTGTATTATTAAAACTATCCATGCCGGATCTCGATGTAAAAGAAGTGGCATGGATAATTGGCTTTATAGAAATATGTGCGCTTAAAGCCTAACTTTTCTTCTTTTTGTTTTGTTCCTTTTGATGTTCTAACAAAAGGCAATGCGCGGCACAGGCGTGAAGTTTATAATTTTTGTGGGTGGTGCCCAAATTATGTCCCTGGGGATCTAAAATTTCACATTTTTCTTTGTCCAGGTCTTTGGTG
>NZ_JBFUKF010000757.1:0-1284 GCF_056400985.1 Mucilaginibacter sp. P4_G9
GTTCACTATCAGGTATTTCACGTTTATTCTTTTCATAATAACCTTCTGCAACACGTTTAGCATACATTGCCTTCCAGTCTTCATCAGACATTCCTGATTCTTCATCTGGCCTGTTCAGGTACGCTAGTGTTTCAGGTGTGCAGTTCGATTCATCTAAATCAATATCCGGCATAAATTCGATTAATTCGCTTGTTTCCCCTGGGGAAAGTGTACTTGCTTGTAAAGCGTTGTTTGGTCTGATTCTATTTCTAAGATTTTTCATAACTTTATATATCAATCTCTTAATTCAAATATACTAATTAATTTAGCAATCCAAATGTTTTTGAAGAAAATTGGAATAGATACACCATCTCTGGGCTTTGGGCTACAGGTTTCAAACCGGTTGATTTACTGTGAAGCCTTTGCAGCCGATGAATCTTACTTTATACTTTTTAACAGTAGAAGGGTTGCTGAAATTAAATTAGGTGATGATTGCTATTGGTTTTTATGGAGTGGTAAACCCACATCACAATCATTAATAGATGAAATAGGGCAACGCATTGAAAACCATTTTATGTGATTTTATCTAACTTAAATAAACTCATTATGTGTTATCATTATTCAGTTAAAGTCAATCAGCGAAAGTTGGAAGAGYGTTTCCACGTTAAATTTAAACCAGAAGCCGAATATACCCCGGTGTACCATACTGATGGGTTCGCTCATAACCTTATGCCTGTAATCACAGCAGATGAACCGGAGGCCATTAATTTATATAATTGGGGGTTGATACCACATTGGGTAAAGACCGCAGCAGATGCCAAAAAGCTAAGCAATCAAACACTTAATGCCAGAGGTGAAACCATTTTTGACTTACCATCATTCAGACAATATGTAGGAAAAAAAAGGTGTTTAGTCCTGGCTGATGGATTTTACGAGTGGATGCACGTCGGAAAAGAAAAGTACCCCCATCATATTTACATGAAGGACAAAGAACCCTTTGCATTCGCAGGTATTTACTCCCATTGGAAAAACCCTGAAACTGATGAAGTATTAAGAACCTATACCATCTTAACAACTGATGCCAATTCGTTGATGAAGAGAATTCATAATTCTAAGGAGCGTATGCCCTTGATACTTCGCCCAGATATGGAAAGAATGTGGTTAAAACCAGATTTGATGAAGGAAGAAATCAATAATCTAATAGTACCCTTGGAAGACGATATGTTAGCAGCACATACAATATCAAAGCTGATAACCAGTCGAACGGAATCATCAAACCAGGAACGCGTTATTGAAGTATGTGAT
>NZ_JBFUKF010000758.1:0-1280 GCF_056400985.1 Mucilaginibacter sp. P4_G9
CTATTACAGCAGCCGTGGTTTTGTGGTTCAAACAGCTTTGCGAAATGGCATTGCCGGCAATGTTACCAGCACCATTGATGCCTCAAACAYCGAACGGATTGAAATTATAAAGGGACCATCTGCAACTTTATTTGGCAGCAGTTTAACTTCATATGGCGGCCTTATTAACCGGGTAACCAAAAAACCTTATGATTCATTTGGCGGCGAAGTTGCAGGCTCATTGGGCAATTTTAATTTTCAACGGCTGAGTGCCGATATTAATACCCCGCTTGATGATCAGAAAAAAGCACTTTTCCGTTTAAACACAGCTTATAATCACGAAGGTAGTTTCCAAAACAATGGTTTTACCCGTAATATCGCCGTAGCCCCAAGTTTGCTGTATAACGTTAACAACAGGTTGAGCATCTCGTTAGATGCTGAGCTTTTCTACGGTAAAAGCATCGGTAAATCCATCTTCTTTTTCCCCTACGGACAAACTATTGCTGCTTTAGGTCACGATCGTGCCGATGAACTTGCCCTTGATTATAAACAGACCTATTATGGCAACGACCTTACCCAAACTTCAAGAACCACTAATTTTTATGGCGGGGTAAATTACAAGATATCGAATTCATGGACCACCCATACCAACATAGCGGCTACACATAGCTACTCTGATGGTTTTGGGCCATACTTTTACCTGTTACCCGGCGATTCCATTTCTCGTAACGACCAGTCCACCCGTAAAAGCAAGGGTGATATGATCGAAATCCAGCAAAACTTCAACGGGGATTTCAAGATTGGGAAATTCAGAAACAGGTTTGTTGGCGGGCTTGATTTTTTCAGAGATAACTCCAACCAGTTCTTTTTTGGCAGTACCCTCGACGCAGTATCATTAACAGGTAACCGAAACTATACTAACTTTAACAAGGCCRCAATGGATGCCCTATACGCAACAGGTGTGTATGGCTTTACCTATCCGGCAATCTACAAACGGAACACTTACAGCGCATATGTATCTGATGTGTTTAACATTACCGATCAGCTGATTGCCTCTGCCGGCCTGCGTGTGGATCGCTTTGTTAATAATGGCAATTATGATCCAGCAAGCAATAGTACATCAGGTGCGTATAAGCAAACCGCGTTTTCACCAAAGTTTGGATTGGTTTATCAGCCAATAAAAGATCATCTATCCTTATTTGCCAATTACCAGAACAGTTTCCGTAACCAAACCGGCATAAAGGAGGACAACACCCCCTTGAAACCTGAGCATGCAAATCAGCTTGAAGGCGGTGTTAAAC
>NZ_JBFUKF010000759.1:0-1278 GCF_056400985.1 Mucilaginibacter sp. P4_G9
TCAATAAAGATAGCGTGGAAGCAGAACTGGAAAAGGGAATCGCTAAAATAATTTCTTATTGCTCAGTGTTTCTGGCCAATCCCGATTTGCCAAAACGTTTTGAATTGAATGCTGAGCTGAATGTACCGGACGGAGCTACAATGTATGGTGGCGGAGAAAAGGGATATACCGATTATTCATTCTTGAAAAATTGATCCTTTTTTTCAAAAAATGCGGTCAAATGATTTTATATATTTTAAGTGCTCTATATAGCATTCGTTATGTAAACTACAGCAATAATATATTTAATAGGGCGACTGTGTTAAATTCGTGAACTATGCGGAATGAAACAGGAAACGGCCTATAGGATTGGCTTGTGTGCAAATTGTGTGCACGGACATTAAAAAAGGCATTTACAAATCCATGTAAATGCCTGATTATTAATGTGGAGAATATCGGAGTCGAACCGATGACCTCTTGCATGCCATGCAAGCGCTCTAGCCAGCTGAGCTAATCCCCCATTTCGGGAGTGCAAATATATACCTTTAAGCCATAAAATAAAATCCTTAAGTAATTTTATTTTTTTGAAGCCCTGTTAGCATATATCATCCCTTTTTTGGGATCATTTTTCCAGAATTGCCGGATCATTGTCTAAAATCAGCTGCATGAATTTAAGATCGAGCCAACGGTTAAATTTATAGCCTACCTGCTTAAATGTACCAATTTGGATAAACCCCAATTGTTGATGTAATTGTAAACTTGCTTCGTTATCCCCATCAATACCCGCAATAATAGTATGCACAGATTTTTGCTTAACTGTTTCTATTAGCTGCATTAATAGCATTTTGGCAATACCCCGCCTACGGTAATCTGCATGTACATATACCGAATGTTCGACGGTATATTGATAAGCCGCCCATGCCCTGAAGGGGCCGTAAGTTGCAAACCCAGCAACCTTTCCGTCCACATCGGCAACAAAAACAGGGATATTGCTTCGGTTTTTATCCTCGAGCCAGTCCAGCCGCATAGCAATGGTGTGCGGTTCATAACTATAAACTGCTGTGGTGTTCACAATGGCGTGGTTGTAAATATCAAGAATGTCGCCTGCATCGRCTACACCGGCCTGGCGAATGACAATATGAGCATGATCAGCATTGCTTTTTTCCATAATTAAGCTATTTGTATCTAAATATAAAATTGAAACCACCTGTGATAATGGTGTGCTACTGATTTACCGACTAAAACACAAAACCCCTTAAAACAAGTAAAGCCCCTGATGGGCAGGGGCCTTTACTAACC
>NZ_JBFUKF010000760.1:0-1278 GCF_056400985.1 Mucilaginibacter sp. P4_G9
GCACGGCATTGCCGGCAGGAGGGAAGCAACCGGGCGTGGCGTGGCTATTGCCATTCGCGAGTGTGTAAGTTTTGGCGAGGATATGCGTAAGATAGGTTTGTTGCCAGGCATCTCGGGTAAAAGAATTATTGTACAGGGTTTGGGTAACGTAGGATACTATTCGGCTAAGTTTTTGGCGGAGTTTGGTGCAATTATAGTTGGGCTATGCGAGTTTGAAGGCGCTATTTACAACGAAGACGGGTTGGATGTGGAGGCTGTATTTCAGCACCGTAAAGCAAGTGGATCCATTTTAGGCTATGCGGGTGCGGCACGGGAATTTACCAACACTATGGAAGGGCTGGAGCAGCCATGCGATATTCTGGTACCTGCGGCTTTAGAGAACCAGATAACCGAATACAACATCCGCAACATACAGGCTAAAATAATTGCCGAAGGTGCAAACGGACCAACCTCGCCAGAGGCCGAAGCTATTTTTTATGCCAATGGCGGTATCGTGATCCCGGATATGTATGCCAACGCAGGCGGGGTAACGGTATCCTATTTTGAGTGGTTAAAAAACCTTAGTCACGTGGCATTTGGCCGTATGAACCGCAGGTTTGAAGAAAATTCAAACCTTAACCTGGTAAACATGGTTGAGGGCATTACAGGTACGTCGTTAACGGCAATGCAAAGGTCGACCATTATCAAAGGCGCATCCGAGCTGGAACTGGTAAACTCTGGGTTAGAAGATACCATGATCCGCTCATATCACGAAATCAGGGAGACCTATATAAGCAATCCAAAAATAGATACATTGCGCAGCGCAGCCATGATTGGCGCTATTAACAAGATCGCAGTATCGTACCAGAATCTGGGTATCTGGCCGTAAAATGTAATTTATATAGAAGAGGCAGGTCGGGAGATTTGCCTCTTTTTGTTTCCGGGAATTTATTCCCTAACCGGCATTGCAATAGGGGGTACACATAATTCCATAATCCTTGTTCTTTGTTCTGCCTTTAATCTCTTGTCTATTACAGCTCTTGTAACAACCTTTAAACAATCCCAAATCAAAAAAAGCATTAATTTGCGCTTGCCGCCTATATAATCACATTCGTTAGCCCGTAATAATTTTTATTTTATAGTTTTATAAAAATTATTCCCTGCATAAATAATTCAAAACTTAAGGTATTCAATCACAATTTAAAAAATGAAAAAAGTAATTCTTGTAACAGGGGCATCATCTGGTTTAGGTTTGGCCACAGCCACAGCGCTGGCAGCCGAGGGGCACACGGTTTATGG
>NZ_JBFUKF010000761.1:0-1270 GCF_056400985.1 Mucilaginibacter sp. P4_G9
AATGTTACTTTGGTAATCAATGAATCCTTTGCATCCGGCACTAAAATTTTCACCTCATTACCTGTATTTACGCTGCCCGAATATGATTCCGGTACATCGGCCTTAACTTTTAAAACATCGGCATTAACAATTCGGATACCTGTTTGGCCGGGTGAAGCAGCCTGGCCAAGTTTAAGGTCCATCTGATCAACAGTGCCGCTTATTGGTGAAACTATACGGTACTGGCTGGCTTGTCGGCGTAAACCTGCTAAAGCTTTTTTACTGCTTTGCAAAGTTGTTTGAGCCTGCAAAAACTGAACCTCGGTGCCAATTTTTTGATCCCACAGGTTTTTTTGACGATTATATAATGTTTCATTTAAACTAACCTGCGCTTCGTTTTGCCCGATGCTTTGCTGCAAAACACTGTTATCTAATTGTGCCAAAGTCTGGCCCTTACTTACATGATCGCCAGGTTTTACATATAAACCTGTAATGATAGCAGATGCCTGAGGATAAGCAACTACGTTATCCTGTGCATCAATTTTACCTTGCACCTGTACGTAATTGGTAAAGGTAGCTGGTTGTAAAACCACAGTACTTACATCCGTAGTTTTGGCCGAATCTGTAGAGCCAACTTCAGCTTGTAACTTAGTGATCTGTGCATTTAAGTCGGCCTGTTGCTTTTTGAGGTCAGCAAGCTCCGTTTTCTTATCTTTTGGTTTATTTGTGCAAGCTGCTGCCAGAAGAACCAAAACCGGTATGTATAATATTTTTTTCATGTCGTTATTTTATAGTGAGTTTAGTTTTTGTTTTATTGAATTCGTCCGTAAGCTTTATCAAGATCAACTTTACTTACAAGAGCATCGTAAAGCCCTTGTATATATTTGTTATCAGCATCATCAAGTGCAGTTTGGGCTTGCGTAACTTCAATGCTTGACCCTACCCCCTGTTGGTATTTAATTTTTGCTACTCTTAGAACTTCCTGAGCAAGTAACTGGTTATTTTTTTGGGTTTGAAGAGTTTGCAATCCATTAACAAAAGTAATGTTGGCTTTGTTGGCCTGTAACTTTAATCCGTTTTTTGCATTTTCTAAATCGTTTTGCGATTTTATTACAGCAATTTTGGATTGCTTAACCTGGTTAAGGCGCTGCCAACCATTAAATATCGGAACATTCAGTGTAAGCCCCACATAACTTGATGGAAAGTTGGTTTTATATAAATTACTAAAGCTATTATTTTGATATGATGATGTATAACTCATATTAGCCTTAAGTGTTGGCAAGTATTGTGA
>NZ_JBFUKF010000762.1:0-1266 GCF_056400985.1 Mucilaginibacter sp. P4_G9
TATAAAAACAATGCTAATAACATCCGAGGATATAAAAATTGACGGTAAAAGAATAGCTGTTGAAAAATGCGTTGAGCTTGGAATAAAAGTAATAACAGTTCCGCCATCGGATCAATGGATAAATGGTGAGCCAAATTTAAGGCAGTTTAAGGATTTAAAAATAGAAGATCTTTTGGAGCGTAAGCCTATCAACCTTTGCAATAAACATGTTTTAGCTGATATTCAAAATAAAAGGGTTTTGATTACAGGCGCCGCGGGTTCAATTGGTTCGGAGCTTGTTAGGCAAATATTAAGTTACAATCCGGAGTATGTAGTGTTATGTGATCAGGCCGAAACTCCCTTGCATGATATTCAATTAGAAGTTGAGGATAGTACATATGCTGATAAAATCAGAATATTTATAGCAGATATACAAAATGCAAGTAGAATAAGAACTTTATTTGATTTATATAAACCTCAAATTGTTTTTCATGCCGCAGCATATAAACACGTGCCTATGATGGAAAATAACCCTACCGAGGCTGTGTTAACAAATATTTGGGGTACAAAAAACTTAGCAGACATTTCTGTTGAATTTGGCGTGGAGAAGTTTGTGATGATATCAACAGATAAGGCCGTTAGGCCCACAAATATTATGGGAGCCTCCAAGCGCATTGCCGAAATGTATATTCAATCGTTAAACAACGTGCTTTTTGAAAATCATTTTTTCTGTTCGGATCCTGTGTGCGAATCCGTGAATCAAACTAAATTTATCACAACCCGCTTTGGCAATGTACTGGGATCTAATGGATCTGTAATACCAAGGTTTAAAGCCCAAATTGAAAAAGGCGGACCGGTTACCGTTACACATCCCGATATTACAAGGTATTTTATGACAATACCTGAAGCTGTACAGCTTGTACTTGAGGCTGCAGTAATGGGCAACGGAGGCGAAATATTTTTATTTGATATGGGAGAGCCCGTTAAAATAGCCGACCTGGCCGCCAATATGATCAAATTAGTAGGCTTGGTTCCCGGAAAAGACATAGAAATTATTTATACAGGTTTAAGGCCAGGTGAAAAACTATATGAAGAATTGCTTAATGTAGAAGAAGAAGTAATACCTACCTACAATAAGGATATAAAAATTTCAAAAACTATACCAAATAGTTATCCCGAGGTCAATAAGGTGATCAAGGAACTCCTGGAGCTTAATCTGCAAAATAATGTTGATATAATGGTGACAAAAATGAAGACCATCCTGCCCGATTTTATTAGCAATAATTC
>NZ_JBFUKF010000763.1:0-1262 GCF_056400985.1 Mucilaginibacter sp. P4_G9
TTTATTTACTAAAAAAGTAAGGAAGTACTCATTGAAAGATGGTCTTTCATTTGGAATAATAAATGGTATTACCCAGGATAATAAGGGATTTATGTGGTTTGCTACCGGCGATGGTTTAAACCGGTTTGATGGCACAAATTTTAAAGTGTTTAAATTTGAGCCCGACAATCCGTATAGCTTACCGGGTAATTACGTTCAAACAATATACAAAGATACACACGGCACTATTTGGATATCATCGAGAAGGGGAATTTATCAATTTGACACAAACAGAGAACGTTTTACAAAATTTGACCCACCGAGTCTTCGGCCGAACTCTTTAACCAATGTAAACAGCATTTTTGAAAATAACAAAGATCAGCTGTGGTTTTCATGTGGTGCTTCAGGATTCTCTTCTTATAATTTAAATACCAAACTGTTTAAAAGTTATACTAAAAGAGAATTGCCTGGCTTGTTGGGCGATTTATCAGTTATAAATGTAATCGAAGACACTTATGGACTGCTATGGGTAGGTACACGTGATGGYGGGCTCAATGTTTTCAGCACCAGGAATGGAACTGTTTTGAAAAATTTGAATAGCCAGTTCCCGCTTAAACAGGTTCCCCAGGGGCTTATTACCTGTATTTACGAGGATCATAATCATGATGTCTGGATAGCTACCAGCAAAGGGCTGACGCTTTACAGTAGGAAAGAGAATAATTTCCACGTTTTTTTAGGCTCAACTTATAAATTAAGAAGCAACTATTTTTATTCTCTTTTGGAGGATGATCATAAAAATCTGCTTGTTGGTCTTCAGGATGGAGGATTATATAATATAAACCTCGAAAAGGCAGAAAAGTCATCATATAAAGATATAACTATTGATCCGGTGAAATCAGAAGATAATTATAGTATTACAGCCCGGACTATTCAAACCTTATTCCAGGATCGCGACAAAAATATATGGACCGGAACTTATGGTGACGGAATTTACATGTTAAGTAACGTCCCCGAAAAATTTAAAAAATTTCAAAATAAATTGACAGACGCTTATGGAACCAGCTTTTTAAGGTACTATGGTATGTGTATTGATGATGAGGGCTATTTGTGGATGGGAACCGATGGGGATGGAATATACAAGAAGAAGCTGAGTGGTGAGGTAGTAAAATATTATAGAGCAAATGGACAAAAAGGCTCGTTAACCAGTAATAATATACTTTGCGCTTATAAAGATCATTCAAATACATTATGGTTTGGCTCTTATTCACACGGACTTTTCCGGT
>NZ_JBFUKF010000764.1:0-1262 GCF_056400985.1 Mucilaginibacter sp. P4_G9
GGGAAAGGGAAGGCGGCGGCGGGGGCCGTACACGCGTAATCCAAAATGGAAATATTTTTGAAAAGGGCGGGGTAAACTTTTCGGCAGTACATGGTCAATTACCCGATACCATGAAAAGGGCGCTGCAGGTGGAGTCAGATGATTTTTTTGCTACCGGGGTATCTATAGTGATCCACCCAAACCATCCTTTGGTTCCTATTATCCATATGAACATCAGGTATTTCGAGATGCCATCTTCTTTTGGCGGTGCCGAAAAACCAATAAGATGGTTTGGCGGAGGTATCGATCTTACTCCGCATTACGTAATTGAGGAAGATGCCCGTTTCTTTCACGCCAATTTAAAAGCTGTTTGCGACAGTTATTATCATGATTTTTATCACCGTTTTAAACTTTGGGCGGATGATTACTTCTATATCAAACACCGAAACGAAACACGGGGGATAGGTGGTATTTTTTACGACCGGTTAACCGCTAATGACGAGTTAAGCTGGGAGAACATCTTTGATTTTTCAAAGGCCCTGGGCAGGTCATTTATTCCTGCATATACAGAGCTGGTTAACCGTAATCGCAACAAAGCATTTACCGATGAGCAGCAGCAGTGGCAATATCAACGCCGCAGCCGCTATGCCGAATTTAACCTGGTTTATGACGCGGGCACCAAATTTGGCCTCGAAACAAACGGACGTATCGAATCCATACTCATGAGCCTGCCGCCCACAGCCAAATGGGTTTATAACTACCAGGCGGTACCCGGCAGCGAAGAAGAAAAAACGTTATCGCTGCTAAAAAAAGGTATCAGCTGGGCTTAAATCATTACCTATGAAAAAGCTTATTCTTCCAATTATACTTATAAGTACCATGTGCTCCTTTAGCATGGATGATTTTCCGCTGAAAGGCGCCTGGGAATATAGGGGCAGTGTTGTTAATGGTAAAACAGATAGCGCTTCAACTGCTTATTCCTTACAACGCGTATATGATGATTCGCATTATAAAGCGGTGTTAAAAGAAAAAGGGGAGAAGGATGTTGTTTACGAAAAAGGAGATTACAAACTTGAGGCTGATACCTGTTTTGAAACACAAACCTACAGCCTGCAATCCTCAGAATTACTCAATAAAACAGTGAAATACACCTATACAATTAGTAATGATACACTTAAATTATTCACCGTTTTGCCCAATGGTAATATGATTGAAGATMACTGGGTAAAGATCAAATAAACTTAGCCTGCAGGGTTAATAAATTAGCTTGTGTGTATAAATTA
>NZ_JBFUKF010000765.1:0-1262 GCF_056400985.1 Mucilaginibacter sp. P4_G9
CTTCTATACTATCGGTGATCTTGATACTGGTTTGGATCTTTAAAAAGGGAGCTTTGTAAGCCCTTGCGCAGCTGGTGAATAATGTTTGAGCCAGCAGTGTGTTTATCGCTATTGCTTTAATAAATGTTGTTTTGCCCGACATGTTTGAGCCTGTTATTAATGCTCCTTTATCGGCACGGGTATATAAAGAATTAGGTACACATTTATCTATTAATGGATGATAAAGATCGGTAATATCCATTTTAGCATTTTGGTCAATGAACTCTGGTTTATTATAAAACGGCAAACCCTCCCTTACTGATTGTATGGCAATAAGTATATCAATTTCGGCCACAAATGTATATACCTTCTCAATATCATCGCGGTACCTGCCAATGTGTTTTACAGAATTGGTATAAATGTGGGATTCAAGCAAAAACAATGTTTTAAATAGTTGGAAAACCACATAACCCGGCGAACCGGAATCTATAATCAACTCACTTTCAAAGTTCACAATACTTAATGAACGTTTAAGACCTGCAAGGTTTATCAGGCTTTTTTTAATTTCTTCAGTATCGCCGGTTTTGGCATTTTTAACTAACCAAACGGCAACCTTATGCATTATCAGCAACTGGGGTAATGAATTTGAATAGGCCGCAATTTTTCTTTTGCTTGCAAAATTGAAAATGATATTATACCCAAACAATACACCTAAAATTATTAAGCTTACCGGGTTAGGTATAATTAGCAGAGAAATAATGGCTGCTAAAATTAAATATGGCACCGCTTTAATATACATGTTCATCACCGGTGCAAATAACGGATCATGTGATTTTAAAAACAGGTTAACAATCTGGTAAGCATTGATATGATTAAGTTTTGAAAGCTCCAGCTCAATAAATTCCCGGTTTGGAGCATCGGCGTTAAGCGTTTCTATCTTTTTGTCAAGTATTAATAAATTATCAATTGACGTTTCGGGAAAATGCAGCTTTTTGTAGAGGTATTGTTTACCTGGTTTTGAATTAGCCCTATCAATGTAGTTGAAAACACTTTTAAGGTCAAGGTCATCGGCTGTTACATTTGATAGTTTTCCGATGCTGTTGTCGGCATCCTTGTAAAGCTTTATCAAATCAAAATTACGTCTCGCATTTACAGGTTTGGCCCATTTGTTTTTTATTTTCTCCAGTTTTTTTTCTTTAGTACGTAGCTTGCCAAAGTAAGAAACAATGTAGGAAACAGTAAGTACAATGGCCAAAACTAACAGCGTAAATAAGAAATAATAC
>NZ_JBFUKF010000766.1:0-1260 GCF_056400985.1 Mucilaginibacter sp. P4_G9
CTTTAGATATGACCGAACTCGATCTTGTTAAGATGATCAATTTACATGGTGAAGTAGTTACCATTAAAATTGTGCGGGATAAAAAAACAAGGATCTGTAAGGGCTACGCCTTCCTGGAAATGAAAGACCGTGAAGGGGCGGAAAACGCTGTTAATGCGTTGGACGGCACTCCAATTGCAGACAGGATTTTAAATGTTAAAATTAATGAAGAAACACCTGTAAAGCCGGTAGCGCCGAAAAGGTTTTTTGGTAATAGTAATAATAACAGCTTTAAAAAGCCTGCCGAAACCGTAAGAAACAAAAGACCAAGGAGAACAACTTAATAATCAAATTAGATTGTAAGCTATTTCGACATTTTAATTACCCTCAACATCTAAATCAGAAATATATAGCATGACGAAGAAGTTGGTTGCTAATGTATACGTGCAAATTATTTAGCAACTCCAATTCTCCATAAATGCTATGTCCCCTGCCTCATTTTGCGATGTAAATGAAGCTGGGCTACGACCCTTAATTCTGGTTTCTTATTGTGCTAACAGTTCTGTAGGTAACATTGTGTATTAATTTCAACAACCAATCCGCCACATTGTCAATAACACACTGATTGTCAGTGTGAATCAAAACAAAAAAAAATGTATAATCAGTTTACATTTTTTGTTGAATTTAACCAATTACTCTCCTAAACAGCCGATTACAAGCTCTGGCCGGCAAAACGGCATTTTGATTGTGACAATTCCCTTTTTAGTCATTAGGGAATATGCGAAGGTATACTGTTGTCACAACATATTTTTTTATTAAGTTAGCTTTCTTTGCAATAATTTGTTGCAAACCCTTCGTGGCATGTTCTCAATCTTCCAAGCCAGGTTCAATTGAATATCTAAAGTTTTGTAATGGACTTAAAAAGATTACTTTAGGAAGTGATATATTTAATATCCCGGCTTACAAGTTATCCTATCTTGATGGTGACGACAAGCTCGATGCCGACAGCTGTTTAAAATATGTGTATGATGATGATAACCTGTTAGCCCTTGGTGATGGTATAAAACTCGACCTCATTGGTATTCGTACTTACAAAGGTAAGATCCTTAATATCTACTTGTTTTTCCAAAGAAATGTTGCTTATAAAATATTAGATAATTTTATTAAATCCTATGGTCAGTTTACCGGCAGGCCTGATAATTACCGAGATATTTATAATTGGGATTCAAGCAGGATCAGTTTGTCCTTACAATTTGAATGTAAGGTTGAATTGGGTATAGC
>NZ_JBFUKF010000767.1:0-1257 GCF_056400985.1 Mucilaginibacter sp. P4_G9
ATTATAAGTTCATTTATTTTAAAGCAGCAGGTAAAAATTTTGGAAATTCCAACATGCTGATTCAAATACAATTAAGATACTATCGATGCTATTAAACCATCCAAATCATGCAGCTTAAGCATATTAGGGCCATCGCTTAATGCATTATCCGGATCAGGGTGGGTTTCAATGAAATAACCGTCGGCACCAAAAGCTTTAGCAGCCAGGGCCATCATAGGCACAAAAGTACGGTCGCCCCCTGTTTTGCCACCAGCCCCGCCCGGACGTTGCACCGAATGGGTACAATCCATACAAACCGGATGACCAAATGCCTTCATATCATAAATATTCCTGAAATCAACCGCCAGATTATTATAGCCATACATGTTGCCACGCTCGGTAAGTATTACCTGGTTGTTACCAGCCTCCAGCACTTTTTGAGCCGGGTAAAACATATCGGCACCAGAAAGAAACTGTGCTTTTTTAACATTCACTATTTTACCCGTTTCGGCAGCGGCCACCAGCAGATCGGTTTGGCGGCATAAAAAAGCCGGAATTTGCAAAACATCAACTACCTCTGCAACTATAGCTGCCTGGAATGGTTCATGAATATCTGTTAAAACAGGTAGTCCAAATTTATCCTTAACATTCTGTAGCATTTCCATACCTTTTCCAATACCCGGACCGCGGTATGAGTGTATAGATGTGCGATTAGCTTTATCAAATGATGATTTGAATACCACAGGCACATTATATTTTTGACCTGCTTCTGCAACTTTTTCTGCCACCTGGTACAATAGTTCCTGGTTCTCCATTACACAGGGACCTAATATAAAGAACGGCTTCTGCCGCATTTGCTCAAACAACATATTATGTAGATTATAAGGCAAAGATAATTATAAGCCCGGATTTCACGAATGGAAAACAATTGGCAAGCGTTTATTCTAATTGCAAGCTTAGCAGTCTCATTAACTATTGGCTTTAATAATACTGTTACCAATTGTCGGTAGGCTTCCCCAATCGGGAAATTCCTGCCCGGCAATAATGAAAGAAAATTTACTTATCGCATCATTTTTCCGGATGTTAATTCTTTAAGAGGATTACATCCCGGCCATCTGTCATTTTGTAAACCACTAAATATCTTTCCGACTACCTAAAATCGAACCATAAACTGCCGCTTACCGGCGTATAATTTAACTGTATGTTTTTTTGACTTTGCGGGCCTAACTTATCCGCACTTTGAAACTTAGTTCCAATTGCGCTAATAGTGTTCATAAA
>NZ_JBFUKF010000768.1:0-1254 GCF_056400985.1 Mucilaginibacter sp. P4_G9
ATATTATTGTCGTAAGCAATCGGATTTTAGGTTATAAATTTGTTTTGTAATTATCAGTATTTGAGTAGTTTATATCATATCAAATACTATATTTGGAATCCCATAATTATTCTAAAAATATAAAGGTTCAGCAAAACATAAACAACCAAAGGTTGTAAATAGGGTTGCTTTCTAATTGTGGCACATAATTTATTATTAATATCCGTCATTAAATAAGTAAAGAAGAGGTTATTTATAATATGAGTTTTTCTGAAGGGCATAAATTTTCTGATGATAGCAAGCAACATCTTGCTCAAATTATTGATAATATTAATGCCGGTATATGGGAGTATAATATTACAACTAAGAATATTAAATGGTCATCGGGGTTCTATACAGTTTTGGGGTATGAACCTGGCGAAATAGAATGCTCAAACCATATGTTTTTTGAACACCTGCTATACCACCAGGATAAGCCAGCATTTTTGGCGGCTTTAAATGATCAACCATCCGGTATAGTTAAACCTTTACAAATAAGACTGTTAACCAAAGCATCGGGCTATCATTGGTTTGAAAGCACTGTTAAAAAATATAGTGACGAAACCGGACAGATCATTTACGGCTCTATCATCAACATTAATCAGTTTAAGCAAGTTCAAATACAGGCCGCGCATAATGATCTGATTTACAACGAGACTGTTAAAATTGCTAAATTGGGTAGTTGGGAAATCAATACTGCTACCATGGGGTTATGGTTATCAAACCAGTTATATGATATTTATGAACTGCAAAACCACATTAAACTGTCAATTGAAGAAGCTATAAGTTTCTTTGAACCCCAGTATCGCCCGGTTATAAAAAATGCTATTGATAACGCCATCGAATTTTGTCAGCCTTATGAGCTGGAATTACTTTTCAGATCAGCAAAAAATAAAGTAATATGGGTGAGGGTTAAAGGAATACCTATTATTGATGATTTTGGTAAATGTGTAACTGTACGCAGCATTATCCAGGATATCGACAATAAAAGGCGAAAAACACTCGCGCTGGAATCCTCATTAAATTTACTAACAGATCAAAACCGAAGACTGCAAAACTTTGCTTATATAGTATCTCATAACTTGAGATCGCATACAGGTAATTTGCAGTTTATGGTAAATTTATATGATGATACCGCAGTTGAAGAAGACCGGTCAGAGATTTTTTCGCATATTAAATCCATAAGTAATAGCCTAAGCGCTACCATTGAGCACTTAAATGAAATAGTTACGATAC
>NZ_JBFUKF010000769.1:0-1250 GCF_056400985.1 Mucilaginibacter sp. P4_G9
GGATGAGATTTGTTAATAAACCTGTTTTAATATTAGGATCTGACAAAATCACTCCGGCCACTTTTAACAAAAATTGGCTTTCAGAAGTTGCTGCTACTATGGAGAAGTATAAAAACACCATTTATTCCTCAGATAATTACTTAGCGGTCATTAAACAAAAACCAACCAGGAAAAAATTATTGGTTGGTGTATATGATGCGAATAAGAAATTAATTGAAGAGCATCAAATAACCACCGAGCATATTTTTACAAACTGGGGTGATATACAAAACGGCGAGTTTAAAAAAAGTTTCAATGATATTATTTTGAGGAACCATGTTCCAATAGTTACCATGGAGCCATGGCGCGATACCTGTACTACAAAAACACCACCTGACGCCTTAACAAGTGTTTTAAACGGGCAATATGATAAGGAAATTGAAAAGTTTTTTAAAATCATTTCCGGGGTTAAGCAAAATGTTTACTTACGCTTTGCGCATGAAATGGAAATACCTATCCACCGGTATGGATGGCAAAGCCAGGACCCTGTAAAGTATATTAACGCTTTCAGATACTTTATGCACTTTGCTAACAACTTCGCCAATATTCACAAAGTATGGGGACCTGCCGGAGACAGAGGATCAATAGATTTTTATCCGGGCAACGATGTTGTTGATTATGTTAGCATAGCTATATACGGTTTACCAGACAAAAATATATCCGATCCTAATAAACAGGAAGCATTTGGCAATATATTTAGCCGTAAAATATACAGAATGCGGTTTATCAACAAGCCCATATTTATAACCGAATTTGGTGTCAAAGGGCCGGAAGATTACCAAACAAACTGGTTAAAGGAGGCAGCTGGTACAATTAACAAAAACGACCAGGTTTTTGGCGTATGTTACTTTAATTTATATGACAACCCAAAGGCCTGGGGTAAAATAAAGGCTCCAGACTGGAGTATAAGTAAAAAAAGCTTTGGGGAATTTTGTAAAGCCTTAGGTTTTAACTAATCTACTTAGATTTAAACAGGCCATACTTCAAAATACAGTAAATAGCTCTTACACCATCTTTCCACCCTATCTTCTTGCCTTCTTCATAGGTACGACCATAGTAGGAAATACCAACTTCATAAATCCTGATCTTTGGCACCCTCGACACTTTGATGGTTACTTCCGGTTCAAAACCAAAACGTTTTTCGGTAAGCGAAATAGCCTGCAACATTTTGGTATTAAATAATTTATAGCAGGTTTCCATATCAGTAAGGT
>NZ_JBFUKF010000770.1:0-1247 GCF_056400985.1 Mucilaginibacter sp. P4_G9
AATATAAATACGTACGACCATTTAGATTTACAGCAAAAGGGTCTGCCGCATAATCAGCATTATCTTCTTCAAGCCATTTAATTTCACCATTTAGCTGTTGGCTGAGGATAAGATTTTCGGGGGTCTGAAAAACATAACCAATATTCCATTTATCAAAAAAAAATATTTTATGTATAATTGAGTCGGGTAGTTTCATCCTTCAAAATATTTTTTTTAAAAACAAGAGAGCCGATCCCAATACCGGCAAATAATCGCTTTCCTGTATCAAAACACCCCCAAAACTGTCTTTAAATTGATTGATTCTCTTTAAAGCCTCATCTGATGTACCATGAGCATATCCCCCCATATCRTATACTTGAAAACCATGCTGTTTAAAAAAACACATGTCATTAAAGTGAAGTAACCTGTTTGCCCTGCCAATTACCGCTTTTAACTGATTGTCCTTTTCGTTTCTGAAAAGGGATGCTGAATGCAATAACCTAACCCGTTTTAAGGTATCATCAAGCAAATAAGCATGCATAACAATATCCTGATCTTTGTAAATAGCTTTTGTTATAACCATACAAGATTGAAGTTTGTAAAAATCCTGGTTAAGCTTTGGTAGCTGTTTTGTTACTGCAAACAAATTGTAGAAATCAATAAAGCGTTTTATGTCGGTTTCGGAGGCTGTTGTAACTCCMTCTTTTATTGCCCTGCGGATTTCATAGGCGGTATTTTGATCAAAATCTGCCTCGAAAACTGACTGGGGGGCACCAATATTAATTGTTTTTGTAAAAAAAGACTCCCTGCGATATCCCGGAACCTCGTTGCAATAAGCACTTTGCTTATAATAACAGTATAAACAATTCCATTTGCTGGGTTTATCGGCAAACCATACAATTTTATAAGGTAAAAAGCGCATAGCCTTCCTTTTAACTTGAATCATAGCGTATAAAATGGATCTTAAGTAGTTTGATATGCAGTAACCGAGTTATCTTTTTGATTTTTTAACCATTGCGTAAACACCAGTAATTTCCATATTTGAGGGAAACGGTTCCACTTACCATCCATATGTTCATTTATCATCATCAATGCCTTAGGCGCATCAATACCCGGAATGTTTTTTAATTCACTTAACGATAATTGATCAAGTACATAATCTTTTAATTCGTTTCTAAACCAAAATTGCAGCGGTATTGTAAAGCCTGATTTTGGCCTGGCAAAAAATTTAGCAGGAACGTATTGATATAATATGTCTCTTAATATCC
>NZ_JBFUKF010000771.1:0-1243 GCF_056400985.1 Mucilaginibacter sp. P4_G9
TAAAAGTATTTCAATAATTACATTAACATTAACCGGGGTTTTATTAATTTACTATTTGATAACCGGCTTTACATATTAATGGCATATTTTTATCAGTTGGGAACTATCAGAAAATCATGATTAGAAGATCGTTAAAATTATATCCGATTACGCTTTGGATAATAAGTGCATTGGCGRCATGCCATTCATTATCAACAAATAAAAAAACTGTTGAAAATGAAGAAGTAAACATGCATAGCGCTTATGATGATAGTACATTAAGCAGGAATATTTTGCCTGTTTTAATGCCTTACAACCGTATTATAGACCCGGCCGGTAAAATAGTAGCTTTTGGCGATGCGGATGATGAAAACCATAGCATGGATGTGAGGCTTATCCCGGGAAGCCCGCAGATAGCTGTTGAAGACAGGTATGGAGTTGCTATAATTGATACGGCATCGGGTAAAGTTGTTACCCGGTGGACCTACAAGGCGAGTAGCCAGTACAAAGGGCTTTCGAGCACCTACTCGGGGTTAAAAGTTGTGAAATTAAATAATCAAATGCAGATCTTCTGGAGCGCGGCGGCGGGTAAGGGTAAAGAATCGAGATCATATGTTTTCCAGGCGATATTTAATGGTGCAGAAATCAGCATAAAAAACACTTTTGATTTTAAGCCCGAAGGCGAATCTCCGTTGGCGCTGCCCAATGATGTAGCCATAAATAACGAGAATGGCACCAACTACCTGTATGTGGTTTTAAACGGGAATAACCAGTTGGTAAAAATAAACCTCGATAACAATAAAACAGTATGGACCAAGCCCACAGGTGTTGCGCCTTACGGAATTGCAATTGCTAAAAATAGGGCATTTGTAACCAATTGGGCCGGTCCCGAAGCGGTAGACACCCTTAACCGCGAAACGGCAGGTGTGCCTTACGGTAAAACATATATTGATCCAAAAACAGGCGCCACAGCACAGGGAACCGTTATGGTGATTGGCCTGGCTAATGGTGAGGTTATAAAAGAGATTCCCGTTGGTTTGCATCCCAATGCCATTATCAGCAGTGCCGATGAAGCATTTGTTTATATCGCCAATGGCAATAGCGATATGGTTTCGGTGATTGCTGCCGCCTCGCTTCAAAATGTGGAATCTATCGGCGTAAAATTGAATCCGGGTAAAAAGAGTTATATAGGCGATACACCCAATGCTTTAGCAATTGACGGATCGGGAACCACTTTGTATGTAGCCAATGGGCTTGATAATGC
>NZ_JBFUKF010000772.1:0-1241 GCF_056400985.1 Mucilaginibacter sp. P4_G9
GGTATTGGCATCCGTCCATACCAGGTTGCGGATATCACCGGACGAAATAGCAGGTGAGTTAAATTGAATAATTTTTTCACCAGCCACCAAAAATATGCCCTGAGCTTCGGTACCTATCGCATATACATTGTTGTTTGACGCCAGGCATTTTACAACTTTTATCCCATGATTAGAATGTATACGCGTATATGCGAAGTTAACGCGGGTTATTGGAACTTTAATTTGATATAGTCCATAAAGAGACCCCACAAACAAGCGGTCTTTTAACCTGGTGAGCGATGTTACCCGGATAGGGGCAAGTTCGTACCAGGAACATTTACGTAAATGATCTGTTATTGTTGTAACGGCTTTGTAAGATAAGTAATAAACCGTGTCATTGCGTTGTACAATGCCTTTTACCGGGCCATCGGCATACATTTCCGGGCGCCATGACAGCGGATTGTTATTAGAAACATTTAACCCGAATATGCCATTATCAGTACCAATCATGAGCCTGTTGCCCGGAATTGTAAACAGACAGGTTATCCGGTTAAAGTCAGACCGGTTTTGCTTTATAGACAAGGTGCCAATTGGTGAACTTTGATTTGGGCCAAGCTTTATATAACTCAGCGTGCTTAAAACGTGCCCCGTAAAAAGATAGCTGCCAGCAATGCTCAGCTTTAAAACGTCTTCATTTGCCAGGCCGCTTTCTTTGTTAATGATCTTTACTTCGGGGTTGGTGCTTAAAAAGAAGCCGTTGTCATAACTGCCAAACCATATATTATTTTCCCGGTCAATAAGGGTGCCGGTAGTGATGTAATTGTTAAGGTAATTTTTTCGCTCGCCGGTAAGGTAGTTGATAATGTATGTGCCCTGTTTTACCGTGGTAACGGCAAAGGTATTTTTACCGGTAAGGTAAACCGAAGTTACATTGCCGGTAAAAGATATTTTATGAAGCGGGATGATCCCGCTTTTTTTATACTGATAAACATGCACCCATTCTTTGGTTATCAGTAACAGGTGATTTTGCCGGATAGCTAATTTGTAAGGTTTGGTATTGGTTTTGGCTGTTACGTGATTTAAGTGCCCGGCCGAAAGTTCTTTCTCGAGTACGTTAACATCATTTTCAGACAGGATAATCTCTTCCCCGTCCGTGCCATAAATATAACTCCCCGGGTGTTGAATGGTGTTTTTTTTTGATCTTAACTCGTTAAAGTGAAAAACTTTAGTACTGAGCCCATAATTTACACAAAGCTCATTGT
>NZ_JBFUKF010000773.1:0-2049 GCF_056400985.1 Mucilaginibacter sp. P4_G9
CTCCTACATGGCTAAACTGCCGGCCATCAAAATCAAAGAAAACCAGGTCGCCTTCTTTCAATTGGTCCTCGTATTTACGTTTGATAACCGTAATTTGCTGGCTCGTCATACGTGGAATGGTGATGCCATACACCTGCTGCTCCAAAAGAAAAGCCAGTCCGGAGCAATCAACTCCGTCTTTATCCACGCCACCAAATTTATAGGGAGTGCCCATCCACTGTTCAATGAAAGCATATAACCTGCCGTTTTCTATATCGCTTTTGTTTACGCCCATAATTTCGGCGTATTTGGATGCAATATCAGCATTAGGCTTCACCACCTCACCCGGCTGCCCCCTCATCGCAGCTTTGCGCGAGTGGCACGAGGTAAAAATTACCGGCACAAAAAACAAAACGAAGCAATATAAAAGAAGGCGATGTTTGGTCATGCGGTAAAAATAGAATTTAAGCGCGAGTGAATAAGGCGGATGTTTTTAACATATCCACACTATTTGAAAATTTGAATATCTGTCAATTTGAAAATGATGCCTTCCTGATTTTCAAATCCTCAAATTACCAAATTTTCAAATTACAAGCATCTAACTTTTTATCACCCTTTGAATCTCATCCAGTTTCATCAGGGCCTCTACGGGTGTTAAGGTGTTAACATCAAGGTTGTTCAGCGTATCGCGAATCTTTACAAGTACGGGGTCGTCTATCGAAAACATCTGCATCTGCACAGCTTGCTTCTGCACCTTGCGGATGCTTTCTTTGATGTGCTCGCCGCCGGTACGTTCGTTTTCGAGTTTTTTTAGTATTTCGTTGGCCCGGCTCAATACCTTTTGCGGCATCCCGGCTAATTTGGCTACGTGGATCCCGAAGCTGTGCTCGCTGCCGCCCGGTACCAGTTTACGCAGGAAAATAATCTGCTGGCCAACCTCTTTTACCGATACATTAAAATTCTTGATGCGGTTAAAAGTATTGCTCAACTCGTTCAGTTCATGGTAGTGGGTGGCAAACAGGGTTTTAGCTTTGGCCGCCGGATGATTATGCAGATATTCGGCGATTGACCATGCGATGGAGATACCATCATAGGTTGATGTGCCCCTGCCAATCTCATCCAGCAAGATCAAACTTCTGTCGGATATGTTATTGAGGATACTGGCAGTCTCGTTCATCTCCACCATAAAGGTAGATTCGCCTGATGAAAGATTATCTGATGCCCCTACCCTTGTGAAGATTTTATCTACCAGGCCTATAGTCGCCCAGCGGCAGGTTTTTTTCAATAACCGGGTGCCTCCCTCCTTTGATGTCGAGCACCCGGCTTTCGTTCATCTCGGGCTTTGCGTAGTAGTTTTTAATGGATATGGTAGCAAAGTTAAGCAGTACATCCAGGCGGGCTATCAGCTGTGCGTTAAGTTGTATCGGCTTAATGTATTCGGCAAGTGAGTAAAGCAGATCATTGTACAGGCGGGTTTCCAGCACCAGGATCTTTTCTTCGGCTCCCAGGATCTRCTCTTCGTATTCCTTTAGTTCGGGGGTTATATAGCGCTCGGCATTTACCAGTGTTTGCTTGCGGATCCATTCCGAAGGCACCTTATCCCGGTGACTGTGGGTAACTTCAAGATAATAGCCGAATACGTTATTGAATGATACTTTTAAAGAGGGAATCCCCGTAGCTTCGGCCTCGCGTTTCTGGATCTCCAGCAGGTAACCTTTACCGCCGAAGGCTATTTTACGCAGCCTGTCCAATTCCTCGCTGATTCCCTCGTTCATTACCGAACCTTTCACAATCATCACCGGCGGCTCGGGATGCAGCTCACGTTCTATTCTTTCGCAGATAAGCACACAGGGATTAAGTTGCTCGCCTATGGCGCGTAATGGTAAACTCTCTGATGTTTCGGCTGTTTTTTTGATAGAGCCGATTGCCATCAGTGCTTTTTTTAGCTGGCAAACCTCACGGGGATTGGCCTTTTGTAAACCAATTTTAGAGATCAGCCGTTCCAGATCTCCAATCTGGYGAATGTAGTTTTGCAGGTTTTCGCGCAGCTCTTCATGCTCAATCATGTAC
>NZ_JBFUKF010000774.1:0-1234 GCF_056400985.1 Mucilaginibacter sp. P4_G9
GTATAAGGGGAGGCATACAATTCTTGAGGCAACGGAATCGCAAACAGGCATTTCTATATTATTTACWTAGGGCAATGTTGATAGCGATGGGTAGAAATACCTTCTACAATATATTTGTGCCAGTTCCAGCTTTGCTTTACTATCTTGCATCAAACCCTCAGTGCTAAAAAGCACAGGGAAATATGCATGGTTATAATCTTGTTTGTTCTCTATTTTCTGAAATTTTACGTCGAGGTTAGTCAAACGCAGCATATACTGTTCTGATAAATACTTCCTCTTTTTTAGTATTTCATCGGCATGGCGTAAGTTACACAGGCCCATTGCCGCATGAAATTCACAATTTTTGGCGTTGATTCCAGGTTCAGAAAAACTATCCACTCCCGAATAACCAAAATTACGCATCAATGCCATTTTTCTTAAAAGCTCCGGGTCCTGTGTAAATACGCCCCCCCCTTCAATCGTATGAAATAATTTGGTTGAATGAAAACTGGTTGTACTAATGTCTCCATATTCAAACACCGATCTGTTATTATAAAAGGTGCCAAAACAATGGGCAGCATCATAAATAACCTTTAATCCATGCTTATCTGCAATTCGTTGTATAGCATCAATATCACAGGGGTTTCCAAAAACATGTGTTGCCAGTATAGCTGAGGTTTTTGGGGTAATAGCGGCTTCTATTTTAGCCGGATCGATATTAAATGTATCAGGATCTATGTCCGTAAATACGGGTGTACATCCCTGCCATACAATACTGCTTGTTGTTGCCACAAATGAAAAAGGTGTGGTAATAATTTCTCCGCTTAAATCAAGGGCCTTAATTGCCAGTTGTAAGGCCAATGTTCCATTTGAAACAAATAACATGTGATTAACTCCCAGGTATTCTTTTAATTTCAGTTCAAGCGTATTTACTAAAGGGCCGTTATTTGTAAGCCACTGTCTTTCCCAAATACTCTTAACATAGTTATTGAATTCGCTTTCTGCTGGCAGAAATGGTTTGGTTACAGGAATCATTTTTTTAGGATTAATTGGTTAAAATCTTTAATTGCCGATAGTTTTATCAGAAGGCCGGCGCCATAATAAACCCCAAAATAAATTATGCTTATTATGCCAATATGCATAATCGCCGGGGTAAAAAGGTTAGTTAAAAGGATATTAAGGAAATAACAACTAAAACCTATGGTGCCGGATATTGCCAGGATGGGTAAAATATCTTCAATTTGCTCTTTTATAG
>NZ_JBFUKF010000775.1:0-1233 GCF_056400985.1 Mucilaginibacter sp. P4_G9
GGTAAAGATGGTGTAATTACTGTTGAAGAAGCAAAAGGTACCGAAACTGAAGTTAAAACTGTTGAAGGTATGCAGTTTGACCGCGGTTACCTTTCTCCTTACTTTGTTACCAATGCAGATAAAATGGAAGTTGAATTGGAAAATCCTTACATCCTGATCTATGATAAAAAGATCTCATCGATGAAAGAATTGCTTCCAATACTTGAAAAACAAGTACAAACAGGTAAACCATTATTAATCATTGCCGAAGATCTTGATGGCGAAGCATTAGCTACTTTGGTAGTTAACAAAATTCGCGGCTCACTGAAAGTTGCTGCTGTTAAAGCTCCGGGCTTTGGCGATCGTCGTAAAGCTATGTTAGAGGATATCGCTATCTTAACCGGTGGTACTTTAATATCAGAAGAAAGAGGTTATAAATTAGAAAATGCTGATCTTACTTACTTAGGTACTGCCGAGAAGATCATCATTGATAAAGATAATACTACCATTATTAACGGTGCTGGTTCTGCTGACGAGATCAAAGGTCGTGTTGGCCAGATCAAATCTCAGATCGAATCAACTACATCTGATTACGACCGCGAAAAATTACAGGAACGTTTAGCCAAATTATCTGGTGGTGTTGCTGTACTTTACGTAGGTGCTGCTACAGAGGTTGAAATGAAAGAGAAAAAAGACCGTGTTGACGATGCTTTACATGCAACCCGTGCGGCTGTTGAAGAAGGTATTGTTGCAGGTGGTGGTGTAGCCTTCATCCGCGCGGTTGCTGCTTTAGCTGACCTTAAAGGTGAAAACGAAGATGAGAACACTGGTATCCAGATCATCCGTCGTGCTATTGAAGAGCCTTTACGTCAGATCTGCGAAAACGCAGGTATTGAAGGATCTATCGTTGTGCAAAAAGTTAAAGAAGGCACTGCCGACTTTGGTTACAATGCACGTACTGATAAATACGAAAACCTGATTGGTGCAGGCGTTATCGACCCTACTAAAGTTGGTCGTGTAGCTTTGGAAAATGCAGCTTCAATTGCAGCTATGTTGTTAACAACAGAAGTTGTATTGGCTGATGATCCAGAAGATGAAAAAGCTGGTGGTCCACCAATGGGTGGCGGTGGCATGGGTGGTATGATGTAAGCCCCCGGCCCCCTAAAGGGGGTGTATTAAAATATATACTATTTGAAACCCTGTATGCTTTTGCATACAGGGTTTCTCTTTTTAAAAGGATAGTCATAGTCATTC
>NZ_JBFUKF010000776.1:0-1229 GCF_056400985.1 Mucilaginibacter sp. P4_G9
GAACCGATCTGGCTCTCATTCCTGATAAAAAGGTAAATGAAAAAGCCTCGGATAAAAGCCTTTCGCTGATTGCGTTTTTTTTATGCTTCGCATTTTTTACGGCAGGAATTAATAAATCTTTACATTGGATTAATTTTGATTTTAACAAGAATGGGACAGAATTTTGGCTTTATTCGGGATGGTATGATCTGGACAGAAGGTATTTTCTAGTTTCATTTATGAAAAGCATGCCTTTCTGGGTATTTAAATTAATGGATTTTGTTGGCGTAGTTTTTGAATTAACACCAATATTTTTTTTACTTGGTTCAAAAAAGGCTTGGCGCATATGGTTGCTAATTGCAGGGACATTTCATTTTATGAATTTGCTGGTTTTAAATATCACATTTATATTACATGTTGTTATTTATTTTTCCTTTATTGATTTTTCGGGTAACTATAATTGGATAAAAAATATTTTCAGTAAAAAATCTTATAAAATTGTAGCAGGTATTTTAATAGGTGTAGTTTTTGGAATTAGAATGTACTACATATTTAACCTCATTCCCTCATCGTTGATTTTTTTTCCGGATTATTTAATGCATGAGAATCTAATTGTCGCTTTAATTATTTGGATAGTGGCGATTTATATTTTATTTAAAAATGCTATTGGTCTAAAATCAGGCAAAATTCTTTCAGGACGGACTGATTCGAAAGTTCAAACTATTTATTGAATAGTTAACCAGGAGTCTGTCCGACTTAGTAATCAGGGAATAATTAGTATATTGATCTATGAAACAGGCTCAAACATCAACGCGTGAACAAGGCATATCAATTCCCTATAGCCTATCAGATGGCTTCCAAACTGCCATTTAGAACGTTTTATAGTGGACACAGACAATAAACTGGTTTACTAAGGGACACATCGTCAATACCAAGGTAGGCATACTGCAGCGTAAATCCGAAACCGTTGTTAATGGTCACTGGAACGCCTTGCTTATAACCTAAAAGGCATTTCAGGCTATCAATAACTTAAACTCCTGCCAAAAGCACCCTTTGTATGTTCGGATAAAGTAGTCACTACCCTAATGTTGATTGCTGTAACGACACATCTACTCAAATAAAATCAAACAATAACCGAAAAACAAGCTACCCCGGTTTGTTTTAATCTTAATGATAAAAAGTAAGCCCGAAAGACTCCGAGAAATATAAAGTTCGAATCGCAGTTTAAAAAAATAATTAGAATTGAAAAG
>NZ_JBFUKF010000777.1:0-1226 GCF_056400985.1 Mucilaginibacter sp. P4_G9
AGATTGGACAGGCGTTGGCTTACTTATGTTGCCTGGTTGTTCTTGTAGTAACCCTGCCAACGCATTGATCTGTATTTTTAAAGCCAATGCAAATCCGAAAGAAATTGCGGCTGTGATAACCAAGCCGAAATAAACAAGTAGCATTTTTAGTGTTATTTGTCCCGGAGAGGATTTAGGTACTTTATCAAGTTTTTTCTCCAAACGGTCTATAGCAATTTCTAATTTGCTATCCGGCTGACGGTTAACCAGCTTATCCAGGTTCACGCCGATCTGTTCAAGTTGTGAAGTATAATCTGGGAAATAAACTTTTGGATAGTTATTAATGTTCTTCTCCGTGTTGGCTATCCGGTCATTATAGGTTTTGCTGTGTTGGGTTGCCCTGGTGGTAACTTCCTCCTGCGAATCGATTATGTCATTGTTTTGATTGCTCATTTTCGTTAAGTGTTTAATTCTGTAAAAGCTATCGGCCAAGGGAACGATTGATCTTGTTTTTCCCTTTTGTATTAGTTAAGAATAGTGACTAACCATGAAGGCACTTGAGGCTTAATGGTTATTAAGTAGGTGGCTTTTTAATAAAGTTGCCTTAGCTTAGACATATCTTGGCCGACCTTTAGGTCTAGAATCTTTGCATAATGCTGGGTCGTTTTGATATTAGTATGCCCCAGCATTTTACTTACGCTTTCGATAGGTACGCCATTGGAAAGTGTCACTGTTGTAGCAAAGGTGTGTCGTGCAATATGGAAGGTTAACTTTTTAGTAATCGCACAGATWTCGGCGATTTCTTTTAAGTAAGCGTTCATCTTTTGGTTGGTGGATACAGGAAGTGCTTTCCCTGAATTTTCGCAAATCGGCGAATCACTATATTTATTCAGGATGGCAATTGCCGATGGTAAAAGGGGAATACGTGTGGGTGTAGCTGTTTTCTGCCGTTTGGTATTGATCCATTTCTCGCCGTCAGGACCTGTGACGACCTCAAACGCTTTAAGCTTATATACATCAGCGTAAGATAGTCCAGTATAGCAGCTGAAAAGAAAAATGTCCCTGATCTGTCCTAAACGTTCGGTTACGAATTGTTTAACGGACATCCGCTGCAACTCTTCATTATTCAAAAATACTCTATCTACTACTTTTACTTTCGATTTGTAATTTACAAAAGGATCGCTGTTTAACCAACCGCTTGCAATACAGATACGTACGATCTTTTTAAAATTTTTAAGGTATTTAAC
>NZ_JBFUKF010000778.1:0-1223 GCF_056400985.1 Mucilaginibacter sp. P4_G9
GGTTTGATAATTGCGAACACAGCAGTGGCAGGAATTGAACTCCTGAAATTACATCTTAATACCAACGATAAAGTTGCATTCCCAAAAGACAATTTACACGCTGCTACATTTTTGCGTAAAAAAGGGTTTAAAGAATTCCGCACCGCCAAACGAATGCGGTTAGGTAAAAGCAGTAACGTAATGCTATCAAATATCTATAACAGAATAGCAGGAAATATTGGTTGAGGTAAAATAAAAAGCCCCGCATAATGCAGGGCTAAAACCACATCACTTATCTACCATCATCACAAACGGGTCTCGCCATCCGAACTGCTTTTCAATACTCGCTATTGATCAGCCAATTGGAAATTCATAGGTATTACATATTTAACGCGCACCGGCTGCCCGTTTTGCATCCCTGGTTTCCAGGCCTTGGCCAGCTTTAATACACGTGTAGCCTCTTCATCAAACCCATATCCTGCACCACGCTCAACCTTTATATTTGATAACTGACCATCCTTTTCGATAACAAAACTCATAAATACCTTCCCTGACACATTTTGCTCCTGTGCTATGGCCGGGAACCTCAGGTTTTTTTGCAAAAACTTGCTCCAGGCAGCTGCGCCCCCTAAAGGTTCGGGCATAACTTCCAGGCCGTTAAAATCATGTATCGTGTTATCAACAACCGGACCTGTACCTCCACCACCGACAGCGTCCTTATCAGCAATAACATTTCCCGGCTTATCATCCCCTTTGCTATCTACACTTCCAATAGTGCTTGCCTGTAACTCGGCCGTGGTGTGCGGTTGAACTATCGGATCAGCAGCAACTACAACCGGTGGCGGGCTTGCTAAAGTTTTAATATGCTCAACAGGCTTTGGTGCCTCTGATGCTTTAGCCTGCTTTGGTTTTTCAATTAATTTCTCCTGCTTCAACATTTTTATATCCAATATCGGCACTTCACGCATAACCAGTATCTTTCCTGGTTTGGGTTTAAAAACAATACTGGCTACTACTAAAACAGCAAGCCCTGCAAAGGTTAGGCCCATGGCTTTCGTCATGGTGCGGCCGTAATCTTTTCTTAATGCATAAGCGCCATATTCTTTGTTGCGATGGTCAAATACAAGGTCGAGCCACTCGGCATTGTACAAATTAAATTTCCCGATAAGCATAGTTTTAAAAATTAAATTTCTTCTTTAACGAATATACATATATTATATTTTATAAAACACAATAAAATGCAC
>NZ_JBFUKF010000779.1:0-1216 GCF_056400985.1 Mucilaginibacter sp. P4_G9
ATTGTTAATGCTCTGCGTGGCTCAAGGGTGGTATTTTCGCCGGCGGCATGCCAAATATTCGAATCAAACAAAATAATACTTCCCTTAGGCACAATTGCCCTATCGGCATTATTAAAAAAGTACGTTGCATCAGGTCGTATTGCTGATTTATGTGATCCCGAAAGAAAATAAGTTGCACCGTTTATTAAGGTAAAATCATCGAGTGTAACAATCATCTGTAATAGTAATTTTGTGTCGTTCATGAATGTTCGCACATCGCGGTGCATGTTGCTTAGGTATGGATGCTCATATTTAGCATGAATAACCGCATTCATCCCATTTAATATATAGTTGCCACCCAAAAATTGTGTGATCTCCTCATCACAGTACATATTTTGGAGAAACGAAAGACTGAAGTTACTTCTCTCCAGTAAATGATGAAGTGTGCCGTCCATATTGGCACTTATGCCGTTTCTTTCTTGTATGGCTCTTCTTTTTATGTACGCATCGGTCAAGTCTTTATTTATTGTGTAAACAAAATCAGGATGTACTACATTTTCGTATACAATCCACCCATATTCACGCATAGTACTACTGAAGTCGGTGACGTTTCTTTCATAATAATTAAATCGATTTTTCATAACATTTGATTATATTATTTTTTTCATTTCCAGTTATTTTAACTTCATTATGCTTAACATATCATCGTTAACCAGATTTACGTCAAATTTCTTTCGGGCTAATGCCAGTCCATTTAAACCATAGTTATAAATAGCATTACTGTTATTTAYGTAAAACTCCATTTTTGACATAAGCGCCGGTATGTTTTTAACAGGAATTAAAAATCCGTTTTGAGGCGATACGGGCTCAACTGTTTCCCTGCAGCCAACAGAATCACTTGTAATAATTGCCCGCCCCATTGCCATACTTTCAAGTAAACACCGGGGTACGCCTTCACCATAGTATGATGGCAGCACCACCACCGAGGCATCTTTTATATAAGGTCTTACATCGTCAACTTCACCCAGGTATTGAAGGTTGTCGCCATGTTTAATTTTAAAAAACAATTCGGGGCTAATGGCATCTATATTTGCAGCATAGGATCCTATTAGCTTAAATTGTATGTTGGGATATTTTAAACGGATAAGGCGTGCGGCTTCGTAATATTCAAAAATGCCTTTAGCGTTTATCAGTCGGGATATCATTATAAAACTAATGTTCCCGGCATCTGGTGGGG
>NZ_JBFUKF010000780.1:0-1213 GCF_056400985.1 Mucilaginibacter sp. P4_G9
GCCAAATTCAAAGAAGTTCGTGATGCTTACATCGCTACTTTAGGCGAAATTGATGATGTTACTAAGTTTTTGGCTAAAAAATACTACCATGATGTGGAGTACGATGCTATCCGTAACCTTGTATTAGACGAAGGCAAACGGTTAGATGGCCGTACAACTACCCAAATCCGCCCTATATGGAGTGAAGTTGGTTATTTACCATCTGCTCACGGTTCTGCGGTATTTACCCGTGGTGAAACCCAGGCATTAACTACTGTTACTTTAGGTGCTAAGGATGATGAGCAAATGATTGATGGCGCGTTCATCAACGGTTATCAAAAATTCCTGTTGCATTATAACTTCCCAGGTTTTTCAACCGGCGAGGTTCGCCCGAACAGGGGTGCTGGTCGCCGCGAAATTGGTCACGGTAACCTGGCTATGCGTTCGTTAAAACAAGTATTACCATCTGAGGATGAAAACCCATATACTATCCGTATCGTTTCTGACATCCTGGAATCAAACGGTTCGTCATCAATGGCTACGGTTTGTGCCGGTACATTGGCTTTGATGGATGCAGGTATCAAAATCAAATCGCCGGTATCAGGTATCGCGATGGGATTGATCACCAACGAAATGGGAACTAAATACGCTATCCTGTCGGATATACTTGGTGACGAGGATCACTTAGGTGATATGGACTTTAAAGTTACCGGTACCACGAATGGTATAGTTGCCGTACAAATGGATTTAAAGATCAACGGCCTATCATACGAAGTATTAACCAACGCTTTAAACCAGGCTAAAGAGGGTCGTTTACACATTCTTGGTGAAATGGCTAAAACCCTTACTGCTCCCCGTGTTGATTACAAACCACACGCTCCGCGTATTGTTACCATTAAAATTGATAAAGAATTTATTGGTGCAGTTATCGGGCCCGGCGGTAAAATTATCCAGGAAATGCAACGCGAAACCGGTGCAACTATTTCTATCGAAGAAAAAGACAACCAGGGTATCGTTCAAATATTTGCCGACAACAAAGCTTCTATCGACCAGGCTTTATCAAGGATCCGTAACATCGCTTCTAAACCAGAAGTTGGCGAGATTTACGAAGGTAAAGTGAAATCAATTATGCCGTTTGGTGCATTTGTTGAGATCATGCCAGGTAAAGACGGTTTGTTACACATCTCTGAAATTGATCACCGCAGGATTGAGAAGATGGACGGTATCTTTGAAG
>NZ_JBFUKF010000781.1:0-1202 GCF_056400985.1 Mucilaginibacter sp. P4_G9
AATAATAGCATCTATATTTTTATCTTTTAAATAAAGGACCTGTTCATTTTGCGGCAGTTTTTTTATTTCATCATAATTAATAAAAGTATCAACAGCGGTACATGTATTTATTATTGGCTGAGTGTATGTACGGCCCAAAAAGGAAACAACTGCTCCCGGAATCAACTCTTTTATATAGGCCGCCATTGGCAGAGTTAGTACCACATCGCCAATAGCGTCTGTCCGGCTTATTAGAATATGCTGTGTTTCTATTTTTTTAAATGAGGGCATTGTCGCAAACTTTAGCAATATAAAACCTGTACAAGTGCAATAATAAAGATAATATTGCCTTAGCTTAAACAGAACATGATTTTTAATGCTTCTCCTTAAAAAAAGGCAAAAAAAAACCCGCGATATGCAGGCTTTTTAGGTTGATAATTACTAATTTTTTTTAATTGTTATTAATAAGCGAAACTAATACCACCGTTCTGTGGAGATGTTGTGTACAATTTAAACAAGCTTCCATAGTTAGGGCTTTGTGCACCTCCAAAAGTACGTGAATCAGCTAAATTTACTGTAGCAAGAGTACCATTACCATTTAAGCCGTCGGCGATTATAGCAAGGTCCCCATCTACGGTAAGCACTAACATTGTATTTCTGGGGTTTTGGGCACCACATTTAAAATAATATGTTTGTGACTCAAAAACAGCCGCATTATTAGCCGTATTATATACCACCAAATTAAGATCGCTTTGTAACGACACCCTTGTTGAGATACCATATTTGTTAGTTGCCCACAATACTTTCCTGGTAGCAGTAACATACACCACTAAATTTCCATCAGTTTGATTATCAAACTCATAGGCACCAGCACGCCAGGTGCCCTTCGGGAGGGTAATGTTAGGTATAGAAGACGAAGCCGGGAACCGGCCTATTATAGTATAATAGCTTGGCGAGAAAGGGGTAGTACTATATGCCTGTGAATAAGCACATGACACACTGTTAATAGTTTTCGGCCTTCCGGTTTTAACAGAATCCGCGCTAACTACACTACCATTAACAGAATCGGCACCATACGTTTTGAATGGATTTACTTTAGCTACAACAATAGCGTTTTTAGTAGTTATATTAGCGTTTTGATTTTTGGAGCAGCCACAAGCTAAGAGCATCGCGGATACAAAAAGGATTTTTTTCATAAGGTTTATAGATTTAAAGTATTATCA
>NZ_JBFUKF010000782.1:0-1200 GCF_056400985.1 Mucilaginibacter sp. P4_G9
GGTAGCATTCAGTTTTGAAAACAGCACATTATACGCAAAAGCTTTGGTGCCTTTTAGAATCGTACCTTTTAATAAAACAATTATCTGCTGTATATTAATTGTAATATGTATTAAACAACAAAAGCTGCGCTAAGGCAGCTTTGTAAATAGAGAAAATAAATACTTGCGAGTATCAATGCTCCCAACCACTTGCTTTAAAAGGTTACTGAATTCGATAACTTGCAGATGAGGCGGCAAGACATTTGTAAAGCTTAACTTTTAATAAATGTAGTCGACTAACGATTTAACCCCAATTTGTTATTTTAAATAACCAAAGTCGCGCTTGGCAACTTTGGTTAGAGGCTTAAAGTTCAAAAATTTACAACTTTACGATAAAACGTACCACCTTTCCACTCAAATGGATCATCTACTATTAAGATATCTATACGACCACGAGCCGCTGCCGCAACCTCCTTATTTACAATATACATTGTGTTCTGATTACCATCGGGTTGAGGTAAATATTTTACAATACCTCGTGACCTTCTGTATATAGGAATTAAATCGTTTGTTCTAATTAATTGCTCTTCGATAGCTACCACTTCGGCCTTGCCCTCTGAAGGTAAAACACGTATAGGATTGCCACTTTTGTCTGTTAAGCCAATATTTTGACCTGTGTAATTTTTAAATGTCATTTTTTGTTTATTTTTTAGTTGAAAACAGTGTATTCAATTTGAACCTTTTTAGGCCAAATAACGTCCCATTTATTAAAAATAAAGCGGCAACTTGCGTATATAGGCCATTTAAGCCAGTTGCTACAGTTATAAATAAGGGGCTATAAACCCCTTAAATCATAAAATTTGTAGCTGGAACGTTATTTTTGACTTTTATGATAAATACGTATCACCCTGTACCCTTTGACCTCCTTTCCGGCTGCGTTTCGTCCTATGGTTATCCTATCGGATAAATCGCAATATTCCCGCAAAAGCTTTACTCCAGGGCTAAGTAATTTTAAATTACTATCAGCCAAGCCAGCCTTTAATTTATTGGTAATAGTGACTGATGAGTAAGCCTGACCTTCAAGAAAATTATCCTCTATTGACTTTAAAAAGCCGAAATGAGTCTTTTGACCATGCAAATCCTTTTGTTTTATTGCATCTCGAATTTTAATGTGATCAAATTCAAGACGCTTCGCTTCGTCCAGTCCGATTATTTCGAAAG
>NZ_JBFUKF010000783.1:0-1198 GCF_056400985.1 Mucilaginibacter sp. P4_G9
ATTGTAAGGTTCTTGATATTCCTTTAAATGTAAGTTATCAGCTATATTCAAAAGGGAATAATGCCATAGCTTTGGGTACTGGATTATCCTCGTACTTTATGTTGAAGGAAAATTACAGGTTTGATTATTCGGCCGAAAGCGGGTGGAAGCCTTACAACCTGGAGTTTAAAAATCAAAATAAGCACTTGTTTAGTGTTATTAATATTAATGCCAATTATCAGCGGAGAATAAATTCAAAATTCAGCCTGGTTGTTCAGCCATATATGAAGCTGCCGGTTACCGGCATTGGTAATGGCCGGGTTGATCTTAAATCAACAGGTGTTGCGCTTGGTATAAACTGGAATGTAGGTTCGGCACTCAGGCCCAAATAAGGCTTGGATATTAAAGTTAAATAATAAACGGGATTAAATGATCCCGTTTATTATTTAACTTTAATATAGTGATCTACTTTTAGCCAGCCTGTTATACTCATCCTTGGTTTCTGCGTACATAAAACTTCATGTAAAAGTTCGCTGCTTTTAAAAAATACCGTTCTTCCATTTTCGGGGTTGATGGTTTGTTCGGTATTGTTTTGATGGATGCACAGCTCTCCCCCATCAGCGGCCTCCCATTCCGTATTTAAATACATGATCATAGAATATTTACGGCTATCGTTATTCTTAAACTGATCGAGATGCTTTTTATAAAAAGAGCCTTTTTCGTACAATGTGTAATGAAATTCGTAGCTGGTAATACCGGTATAGCAGGTTTGATTTAAGTAACTCACAAAACCATCCATCAGATCAAAAAAATCATTTTCACAAGCTGTATCGTGTTTGCGATCGAGCCAGTAAATACTATCGCCACGTACTAATTGGTTATTAACTACAATATGCTCGTTACCAATGCCTGCAGAAAGGAGTTTGTTTTGCTGAAAAAGAGATATTAGATTTTGTTTCAGATCGGCAGCCAGTACATCACTTAAAAAATGGTCGGCAATACCAACGTTATCATTTATATAACTATCTATAAGGCAATTAAAGGGATCTTTCAATAAATGATGGGTTAATAGCAACAAGTAAATACCGGTTGTTGCTAAAGATAGCCTTTTAAAATGATTACTGTTTTACTTTTGCCAGTGCTATAATATCTTTTCCCTCTATTACTTTTTTAGCAAATGGTTGATTTACAACATGTATCATGGCAGCGGCCAACTCCT
>NZ_JBFUKF010000784.1:0-1191 GCF_056400985.1 Mucilaginibacter sp. P4_G9
ATCTTTTCCCTGTCGGCGAATATTTCTATCGTATCTGTTTCTGAGACAAAATCAAACAAGATATTTTTACTTTTAGCCTGATGGCTGAAACACAAAAAAACCTCTTTACATAGGTTTACAATATTTAGCCTAACGATTTTAAGACTATCAGAATCACTCTCAGCTTTTCTGAATAATAATAACTGATCAACCAAGCTTAACAACCGGCGTGCATTACGAAAAACAATACTCAGATTAGTTGTTTCGGTCTCTCTTTCTCCGGGGTTAAATAATAATTCCTTAACGGGATTTATAATTAAAGTAAGCGGTGTCCGAAACTCATGAGAAATATTAGTAAAAAAAGATAATTTTCGTTCATTAAGTTCCTTTTCCTTTTCAGCAGATATCTGTGCTATTTTTACTTCGTACTTTAACTTAGCCTCATTACTACGATAACTCAAATAATAATAAATCAGCGTTACCATTATTGAAAAATAGCTTAAATAGGCCCACCATGCTTTATACCAGGGGGGCAAAATTCTTATTTTAAACGTAGCATAATTCGCAAACCAAATACCATCCTGATTTGCTGCTTTAACTTTAAATACGTAATCACCTGCAGGAAGATACCGATATGTAACTGATCTTTGATTTTTTACATAATTCCAATTTTTATCTAATCCTACCAGTTTATAGGCAAATTCACTTTTTTCGGCATAAGCATAATTTAAAGCTACGTATTGTATAGAGAAAACCGATTGGCTGGGGCTTAAAGTAATTTGAGTTGATTCATTGATAGCCGCACTTAATATACTGTCTTTTTGTCCAACTTCAACCTCTTTGCCAAATAGTTGAAGGCCGGTGATTAAAACTTTTGGCTTAAACAGGTTTTGTTCAACTTCCTTAGGATAAAAAACATTATACCCCTCAGTTCCGCCAAAAACTATAAATTTTCCGGGCGTACAATACATAGATGAGCCTGGGTTAAACTGTCCCGCTTGTAATCCATCCGAACCATCGTAATTAATAATTTTGTTTGTTTGTACATCAATCCGCGATAAACCTTTATTAGTACTTATCCAGATATCGCCGGTCTCATCTTTTTGTRTGGCATTTACAGTATTATCCGCTAATCCATCTTTTTCTGTATATCGTTTAAATTTTTTGTTTTTTATGTCATATAAAACGAGGCCATCTCCTTCGGTACCTATA
>NZ_JBFUKF010000785.1:0-1186 GCF_056400985.1 Mucilaginibacter sp. P4_G9
CTCCAGCGGAGCACAACCCTATCGGACAAGTTTATTCGGGCAGTTTGAAAATATACTGCTCCTCATATGGAATATCAAAGCGTTTTAACAATTGTTTATATTCAACTAAAAACGATTTTTCCTGATGATGTTCCTTTTGATTTAAAATATATTTCACAACCTTGTCAACCTCCGACCGGCTATGGCTGAAAGCCCCATATCCATGTTGCCACTGAAATTTGCCGATGGTTAAATTCTCTTTGTTTACCCATTCGGATGAATCGCTTTTTACCACTTTCATTAAATCGGAAATGGACTGTTTGGGGTTTAAACCAATAAACAGATGCATATGATCGGGCATGTTATTAATGGCTATCATCTTATGTCCATTGTTTTGAACAATTGCGGTCATATAAAGCCTTAAGCGTTCGTCCCAATCTTCATTAAGTAATGCGGCGCGGTATTTAACAGCAAATACAAAATGGATGTAGAGTTGTGTATAGGTATTGTTGACAGACATAGCGGGTAATATTCAATAAGTCGAGCTCCTCTGGAGCTCTAAAATCAAATTTATATTTTTTTCTACAAAGCTGCTGCTCCTCTGGAGCAGGTTCCGCATTATTTATAAAAATTCTACAAAGATGCTGCTCCCCCGGAGCAGGAACGCAACATCATTCAGAGCTGCTCCAGCGGAGCAAAAGCTTTGTAGGAAAAGAATGACAACGACGTTTTGTGCTCCAGAGGAGCACCACTATTCAATGTGCTTATTCGGGCTGTTTAAAATCTTTCTACACAGCTTTTGCTCCTCTGGAGCAGGAACTACGCATTATTCATAAAAATTCTACAAAGCGGCTGCTCCTCCGGAGCACGAGCGCAGTATTATTCATAAAAATTCCACTTGTTTAAATACATTCCACCATCTGAACTATAYGATTTATTTAAATGTTTTTGCATCGGCTTATTTCAATTYCACGTGCAAAAATGATTCAGAGTTGCTCCAGRGGAGCAAWAGCTTTGTAGACAGACAACGAGGTGTCTTGTGCTCCAGAGGAGCACCACCTTCAATATGCTTATTCAGGACGATCTTTCTACAAAGCTGCTACTTCGCTGGAGCAGGAATTACGCATATTATTTTCTACAAAGCTGCTGCTCCTCTGGAGCAGGAACCCGGCACTATTTATAAAAACCTTGTTTACTTATGTTCCAC